>NZ_MCYD01000913.1:0-4525 GCF_002876325.1 Vibrio sp. 10N.261.52.A1 | reverse complement strand
AAGAGAAATATAGCTATATAGCCAAGAAAGGAGCCGTAAGGCTCCTTTTTTTTTGCTTATTTTTCCGATAGGTCTATAATTTCTAAAAAGAAAACCAACGAGGGTAACTATGACTAAGTCTGAATTGATTGAAAGACTGTGCGCTGAGCAAACGCATCTTTCTGCAAAAGAAATTGAAGACGCTGTAAAAGACATTTTAGAGCATATGGCTTCAACACTAGAAAGTGGTGATCGAATCGAAATTCGCGGTTTTGGCAGCTTTTCTCTGCATTATCGTGAGCCTCGTGTTGGACGTAACCCAAAGACTGGTGACAAGGTAGAGTTAGAAGGTAAATACGTTCCTCACTTCAAACCAGGTAAAGAGCTACGTGAACGAGTAAATACAGGAATGTAGTCTACTTATCGGAATTATGAAAAGCGGCATACTATAATGTATGCCGCTTTTTTATGACCATAATATGGTGGTCTGATTAGTAATTTTCCTGCATAATCGTACAGCTAACCAACCAATGAGTGATGAACTATGAAAATTATAAAAATAGTCGCCGTTATCGCACTTTTCCTAATTGCACTGGCTTTAGGCTCTCAAAACCAAACTATCGTGAATTTTAATTACCTGCTAGCACAAGGTGATTTCCACCTTTCAAGCCTATTAGGTATTGTCTTCATTTCAGGCTTTGCTCTTGCTTGGTTAGTCTTTGGTAACATGCATATGCGATCTCAGCTGAAAATTCATCGCTTGAAGAAGCAACTCAATAAGCAATCAAAGCAGGTAGCTGCTGATACTAAAGCTTAAAGGCTATATTTGATGTTAGAGTTACTGTTCTTACTTTTGCCTATTGCAGCCGCTTATGGTTGGTATATGGGTAATCGTAATGCTCAGCAAGAAAAACAAAAGCAATCACACCAGATCTCCCGTCAATACGTGACGGGTTTGAACCTATTACTGTCAGACCAATCTGACAAAGCGGTTGATCACTTCATTGAGCTGCTTCAAGTAGACAATGAAACCATCGATACTCACTTGGCCTTGGGTAACCTATTCCGATCAAGAGGCGAAGTCGACCGCGCTATTCGCATTCACCAAAATCTTATCTCCCGTTCTGGGCTGACTCTCGATCAGAAAAACCTCGCACTGCAACAACTAGCGAAAGACTATATGGTCTCTGGCTTTCTTGATCGCGCTGAAAAAATCTTTGAACAGCTGGTTGATGAACCTGACCACAAAGAGGGTGCTCTGCAGCAGTTAGTTGCAATTTATCAGCAGACTCGAGAATGGAACAAGGCGATTCATTACGGCAATATTCTAGTAAAGCTTGGTAAGAAGAAGATGAAGATGCGTGCTACGGTCGCGCATTTTTGGTGTGAGCTCGCTATGCAAGAACAAGCTGATGGTAATCGTTCAAAAGCATTAGCGCATTTTAAGAAAGCGTTATCTGAAGACCCTAAATGTGTGCGTGCCAGTATCGCTTTGGGTAAATTCCACTTAGCGAACGAAGATTACCAGAAGACGATCGACTGCCTTGAGGGTGTTCTTGAGCAAGATATCGATTTTATCAGTGAAGTGTTACCAACTCTTGCTGAGTGTTATCACAAGCTCGGGCACGAAGCACAGTTGGTTGAGTTCCTTAAAGCATGTATCCAGAAGAAGGCTGGTGTGTCTGCAGAATTGATGCTGGCTCAGCTGGTTGCTCACCATGAAGATGTTGGCTCTGCGCAAGAGCTCCTGACCAAGCAACTTGTTAAAAACCCAACCATGAAAGGTTTTTATCGACTGATCGATTATCACCTAGCAGAAGCTGAAGAAGGCCGAGCAAAAGAAAGCTTAACCACGCTTCAATCTATGGTTGGTGAACAGCTTAAGGTTAAGCCTCATTACCGTTGCCGTCAGTGTGGATTCTCAACACATTCAATGTATTGGCACTGCCCTTCATGTAAGGGGTGGGGAACGATCAAGCCTATTCGTGGGTTGGATGGTGAATAGATTTGTGGTCATTAAAAGACCAAATTATTAATTGCAGCTTTCGGGCTGCATTTTTATGACTGTTATTTATCGCCTGCAAGGGTAGATAGATATTTTTTAAGAAAGTTAACTGCGTTAGGAGATGAAATGAACGACCAAAAAATCATTGTAGCTTTGGATTATGACAACCAAGCGGATGCGTTAGCCTTTGTTGATCGTATTGACCCTGCATCTTGCCGCCTTAAGGTGGGTAAAGAAATGTTCACCCTATTTGGTCCTGAGTTTGTTCGTGAATTACACAAGCGTGGTTTTTCAGTATTCTTGGACCTTAAGTTCCACGATATCCCGAACACATGTTCAAAAGCCGTTCGTGCAGCCGCTGAACTAGGCGTATGGATGGTAAACGTACACGCAAGTGGCGGTGAGCGTATGATGACGGCTTCTCGCGAAATTTTGGAGCCTTACGGTAAAGATCGTCCATTGCTGATTGGCGTAACAGTACTGACGAGCATGGAGCAATCGGATCTAGCGGGTATCGGGTTGGATCTAGAACCACAGCAACAAGTGATGCGTTTAGCTTCTCTTACAAAAAACTCTGGTCTTGATGGTGTGGTGTGTTCAGCGCAAGAAGCTTCTTTATTGAAAGGTGCGCTTGGCCAAGAGTTCAAACTGGTGACTCCGGGTATTCGTCCTGTAGGTGCCGATGTTGGTGACCAAAAGCGTATCATGACGCCTTCTAAAGCGATTGAATCTGGTTCTGACTACTTGGTTATTGGTCGTCCAATTACTCAGGCTGTAGACCCTGCAGCTGTGCTTGCTGAAATCAACGGCACACTAGCTTAACTTTCTCTTATAGCTAGCGTGAAACAAATAAGAAGGCCAGCAGTTAGCTGGCCTTCTTTGTTTGGATTGGAGCGTGCTTTCTTAGCGGGATTATACTGGTGCGCCACTATGGAATTTAAAGTCGCTGTCGTCTGAGGTGATCAGATCTGCTTCTACTTGAGCGAAGTGGGCGATACGTTCCGAGATATCTTTACCTGCGATTTGCTCTGCTAATTCGAGGTAATCTTGGTAGTGACGAGCTTCTGAACGAAGTAGGGATACGTAAAACTTCTCCATGTCTTCTTCTAAGAACGGGGCCAGTTTCGCAAAACGTTCACAAGAGCGTGCTTCAATAAAGGCGCCGATGATCAGTTTGTCGACCAGAGCATCAGGCTCGTATGTCTTTACTTGTTTGATCAATCCTTTCGCGTAACGACCGGCTTCGATCGGTTGGTAAGTCACGCCTTTCTTCTCCATTAATTCCATTACTTGATAGAAGTGGTGGAGTTCCTCTTTAATCAACAGCACCATCTTATCGATAAGGTCAGCGCCGTAATTACAGCCTTCTTTTGCTGTGATCTGTTTTGAAACGTTGCTCTTGCCACGAAGTGACTCTAAATCACCAATGCGACGGTAAGCAAATTGCTCATATGGCAAGATCCATTCGTTTAATTGCTTGGCACTTTCTTTATCTACCGCGTATTTACGGATAAGGAATAAAGCACTTTGAGCAGCCTTGAGTTCACACAACATGTGGTCGCGCAAAATGATGTGGAGGTTTTCAGGCTTTTTGGCTTCATCGATCCATGAATCTGGCGTTTCAGCTTTAAGAAAAGAGTGGATTGGAGCGAGTAATTCTTGATACATGGCCGGAGCAGGTTTGTTGATAATGCGGGATTTTATCACAGCTAATGAGATCTCCCTATACGGAGGGAGGAAATTCATTAGTAACAAAAAAGGCCACCTTAGCGAACTGAGGTGGCCTTCTCGATGACTTGATTTAGTGATTACCACTTCTTCTTCTGACCGAATAGGGCATCCATATCGTCATCGCGTTCTTTAGATTCCATTTGCTGTAAATCTTGCGCGTTTTTGTCTTGGCGTTTTTGGTCAAGTTCGTTCAGCATCTGTTGAAGCTTTTCTTTTGCTCTCATTGAGTATGCGTCATTCTTGGTTGCCAGTGCATCAATACCTTTACGAAGCAATTGAATAGCGGTACCTGGTTGGCCGCGTGAAATTGAATCGTTAGCACGTTTAATCACGTTCTCAATGTTGATTCGAATCTGAATAGTCTCTAAACGTGCGTTTTCTACCACATAAGCTTGGGTTTCAAAACGGCCTTTATTGTGTTCGTTACGTACCGTATCGCGTAGGCGCTTAACCAGTTTGAGCATCATGATTGCTTGTTTATCGCTGCTAGGAACTCTAAAGGCCGTGCTTTCGCCACCTTGGTAGTTCTCTTTAAGCTGGGTGATTTGCTGTTTTACGCTTTCAATGCGCTGGGCAAGTTGCTTATTTTTGGGGTCGAGCTGATACATGTTTTCTAATGCATCAAGAATTCGATTATTTAAGCATACAAGAAGATCTTGGCTAAACGGCATGTGGTGCGCGTTGCCAATAAGCTCTTCGGTTCCATCAATAATGGTCAAATAACGAGAAGCTTCCTGTTTCTTCGCTGTTTCTACCTTAACTTTGTACTGAAGCATGATGTTGTAACCTAATACCAACACCAAAAGAATC
>NZ_MCYD01000912.1:0-8277 GCF_002876325.1 Vibrio sp. 10N.261.52.A1 | reverse complement strand
TAATGATTCTCATTTAATAGTCAACCACTAAATGATAATAAATCTCATTTAATTTCATTTGACTGATTAATGCCACGAATTCGAGACGTTACTTATGCCAATAGTTGCTTCACGAAATGAATACGATGCTCTCGAATATCCTCTTTTTCTTCCAGTTTTTCGATTTGGTAACCATTCCTCAGTAATAGGCGCAGCATAGCAGGAAACTGATTACGCGATTTCACTTTGAGTTGTTGGTAGCCTTGTTGTTTCACCCACTGTTCTTGCACATCTAATTGAGCCTGTGCGACTCCTTTGTTTCTAGCGAGCGGCGATACACCACCAAACCAACTGTAAAAAGTGTTCGGTTCCAATTCATAGCCGATCTTAAAACCCAGTAGCACGCCCGCTTCTTCCGCGACTAAAATCAAACTCTTTTTGCCTGATAAGCGTTGTGAAAGAGAAGCCACACTCTCTTTTTGAGCAAACTCGTCAATCTGCTCAACAACCGAAACCACTTCTTCCAGTGAGCCTTCACGTACGATGACTGACATACTTTCCCCCCTCATAAACGAAAGGGTTGGCACGACGGCCAACCCTTTAAATACTCTTTTAGCTTAACCTAAAGTCGTTACTTTTCTCTTAGGTGCTCTGCGGCCTTTGCATTGTCTTCAGCTAGCCACTCAGCGACATCTTTAGCAAAGTAAGTTAGGATGCCATCCGCACCAGCACGCTTAAAGCACAGTAGTGATTCCATAACTGTATCGCGCTCTTTCAGCCAGCCGTTTTGAATCGCCGCTTTGTGCATCGCGTATTCGCCAGACACTTGGTATGCATACGTCGGAGCTTGCAGCTCATGCTTCACGCGGCGCACGATATCTAGGTAAGGCATGCCTGGTTTCACCATCACCATGTCCGCACCTTCGTTAAGATCCATAGCGACTTCGTGAATGGCTTCATCACTGTTTGCAGGATCCATCTGGTAGTTCTTCTTGTTACCACCTTTCAGGTTAGACGCACTGCCGACAGCATCACGGAATGGGCCGTAGTAGCACGACGCGTATTTCGCAGAGTACGCCATGATTTGAGTGTGAATATGACCCGCTTCTTCTAGCGCTTCACGAATCTTACCGATACGGCCATCCATCATATCCGATGGAGCAACCACGTCAGCACCCGCTTCAGCGTGAGACAGTGCCTGTTTGATCAGCACTTCTGTTGTCTCATCATTCATCACGTAACCATCTTCATCGATGATGCCATCTTGGCCATGAGTGGTGAACGGGTCTAGTGCGACATCTGTGATAACGCCAATGTTCGGCACATGTTCTTTTAGTGAGCGTACAGCACGCTGAACCAAGCCTTCAGAGTTATGGGCTTCAGCCGCGCATAAGCTTTTAGCATCTTGGTTCACGACTGGGAACAGAGCAATCGCAGGAACACCCAATTTAGAAAGGTAATCCGCTTCCTCAAGCATAAGGTCGATCGACAGGCGTTCAACACCCGGCATAGACTCTACAGGCTCGCGGCGGTCTTTACCCATTAGGATAAACATTGGGTAGATTAGATCATCCACAGACAATTGATTTTCTGCCATTAGGCGACGGCTAAAGTCGTGCTTACGCATACGGCGCATACGGCGACCTGGGAATTGACCTTGAATTGAAACAGACACTAGATTCTCCTTGCCTAGTCTAAGTACCGAAATACTTAGATATGAAAAGTGCTAAATACAGGCAAAAGCATATCACTGATGGCTCAGGACGCTAGCAGTAAAATATAAAACCCACTCAAAAACAGGGAGAAATGGCAAAAAATGACCTTCTCCTCACACTGCCGTATACTCATGGCAACTCAGTAAAGACCGCATTCAGGACAAAACAATGATCGACACCCATGCTCATATTTACGCTAGCGAATTCGATGAAGACCGCGAACAGGTAGTGCAGCGCGCACTGGCTCAAGGTATTGATACGATTCTACTACCAAATATTGACTTAGAATCTATCGAGCCAATGCTAGCAACGGAAGCTCAATTTCCGGAAGTATGTCGTTCAATGATGGGCTTACATCCTTGTTATGTAGATGGAAATATTGAAGAAACACTAAAGACCATTCGCGCTTGGTTCGATAAACGCGACTTTATCGCAGTGGGTGAAATCGGTATCGATCTCTACTGGGATAAAACCTTTAAAGCTGAACAAGAGATGGCTTTCGTTACCCAACTGCAGTGGGCAAAAGAGCTCGACCTGCCAGTGGTGATCCACACTCGCGATTCAATAGAAGAGACCCTGACTCTGCTAAAACAAGAACAAGACGGCAGCTTACGTGGTGTATTTCACTGCTTTGGCAGCAGCCTAGAAGAAGCTCAAGCGATCAATACGCTCGGCTTCCACCTTGGTTTAGGGGGTGTTTCGACCTTTAAGAATTCAGGTATGGATAAGGTGATACCACACCTAGATATGGACTTCGTTATCTTAGAAACAGACTGCCCTTACTTAGCGCCAGCGCCAAACCGTGGTAAACGCAATGAACCTGCGTACACAGAGCTAGTCGCAAAGCGCATTGCAGACCTAAGAGGCATCACTCTAGAAGAAGTTGAAAAAATGACAACAGACAACGCTAAGTCATTGTTTAATTTATAAATAATGTAGATAACCAATTTCTATTGTTTTCAATAAAATTCATTTGTTAAAACAGGGTGACATGTATATTATCAACCGCCTGCATATAGAGGTAGTTAATAATGTGTGACCACTCACAATACTTACAACGTCAGCATCGAACTCTATGGCATAAAATCTTGGGCATTAAAGAGCTCTATGTATGTCAGAACTGTGGCTATCAGTTGAAAATTCGATAACGAAGAAGAATAAAAAAGCGGCCTAGGGCCGCTTTTTTTATTCTTTGATTTTTGCTGCAGAGCTCTGACTTACGATTCCGCTTCTTCTTCATCAGCATCAGGCTTACGCACATAAAAGCGAGCGAAGAACAGACCGATCTCAAACAGGATACACATTGGAATCGCCAACAGTGTTTGAGAAATCATATCTGGTGGTGTCAGCATCATACCGATAATAAAAGCACCCACGACAATGTAAGGGCGCTTCTCGGCTAGCGCTTTAGGTGTCGTTGCACCCGTCCAACACAACAAGATAATCGCCACTGGTACTTCAAAGGCAATACCAAAAGCAAAGAACAGTGCGAGTACAAAATCAAGATAACTCGATATGTCCGTCGCAAACTCTACCTGCCCTAACGAGATAGCCGTAAAGAAGCTGAATACCAATGGGAATACCACGAAGTAAGCAAACGCCACACCACAGTAAAACAACAGAGAACTTGAAGCCAAAAGTGGCATGATCAAGCGCTTCTCATGCTTGTATAAACCCGGAGCCACAAAAGCCCACACCTGATACAAAATAAACGGCACCGCAACAAACACAGCAGCAATTAACGTTAGTTTTAAAGGTGTGAAAAATGGCGATGCAACATCGGTTGCGATCATCGTCGCCCCTTCAGGTAGACGATCTACCAAAGGTGCTGATACGAATTCATAAATATCATTAGCAAAATAAATTAGCCCGATAAACACGACTAAAACGGCAAGAATCGAACGTAGTAGTCGATTGCGGAGTTCTAGAAGGTGACTAATTAAAGGCTGTGTCTGCTCAGTCGAAGACATTTCAAACCTCTTAAACAGGAAGATCGAAAAGGAGCCGCATGTACCTGGCGACCCCTCCTTGCGAGACTATTCGGCTTTCTTATCTGACGGTGCTGAAGCTTCACTGTTCACCTGAATGGTTTCAGATTCCACAGTTTCCGTGACACTAGGTTTAGTCTCACTTGGCTTATCAGACTCAGGCTTAGCGTATGGACGTTGAACTTCAGCAGCGGCCTGCTTGAGTTCATCGACTGACGCTTTAAGGTCTGGAGATAAATCTTCCATACCCATTTGTTCCGCCTTGCGTAGATTTTCTTGTAGCTCTTGCACCTTAAGCTCGTGAGAAAGTTCATCTTTCACACTGTTTGCCATACTTTTCGCCGCACCCACAAACTTGGATACACTGCGAATTGCTACAGGCAAACGCTCAGGCCCTAGAACCACTAACCCAACGACAGATATTAATACCAGTTCCCAAAAACCGATATCAAACACGATTTACGCCTGCTCTTTGTCTTTCTTTGTTTCAGCAGTCGCTTCTGTCTTCTGCTGTTCAATATTCTTTGGTTCGAAGTCTGCGTCTTTCTTATCTGCAGGCTTTTCATCATCGCTCATTGCTTTCTTGAAGCCTTTAACCGCTGAACCTAAGTCACCACCCATACCGCGCAGTTTCTTCGTTCCGAATAGCAAAATTACAATTACAGCAATGATTAGAAGTTGCCAAATACTGATACCACCCATTGTCATTGTCCTCGGGTCTGTCTACACAAAAAAATATAAAGAGAGTCTACTGTCTAACGACGGTAAGCTCGCCAACTAAGCAGCCAAAATGTGACACCTGCGATGCCACAGCCCATAGATAGCTGCTCATAAGGGCTTGAAACTAATATTGCGGAGCATACGACTAAAGTGGCTCCAACGCCAAACAAAAACTTTCCAGTTGCTTGCTGACGCTTACTCTCTCGGTAACCTTGGTAAAGCTGATCCATTCTGTGGTTCATCGCTTTACCTTGGCGCAAGCTGTCATAAAGTAACTCTGGCAGCTCTGGCAGTTTTTCTGCCCAGAATGGCGCTCGCTCTTTCACTGCGTTAATCACAGCTTGCGGCCCCACCTGATTCATCATCCAAGTTTCAAGGAAAGGCTTTGCTGTTTCCCACAAGTCGAGTTGTGGATACAACTGACGACCTAACCCTTCAACATACAACAAGGTCTTCTGCAGAAGTACCAACTGAGGCTGAACCTCCATGTTGAAACGTCTTGCTGTATTAAATAAGTTTAGCAACACATGGCCAAATGAGATCTCACCCAGTGGCTTGGCAAAGATCGGCTCACACACCATGCGGATCGCGAACTCGAAATCGTTCACATTGGTATCGTGCGGTACCCAGCCCGAATCAACGTGCAGTTCTGCGACTTTACGATAATCTCGGTTGAAGAAAGCCAGCAAGTTTTCAGCTAAATAACGCTTATCTTCACTGTTGAGTGTGCCGACAATGCCACAATCGAGGCCAATCCACTGAGGGTTGTCAGGATTCTCAGGGTTAACGAAGACGTTCCCCGGGTGCATGTCGGCATGGAAAAAGCTGTCTCGGAACACTTGGGTGAAAAATACTGTCACACCACGTTCCGCCAGCAGTTTCATGTTGGTGCCGTTGGCTTTTAAGGTCTCAACATCTGATACCTGAATACCGTAAATACGCTCTGATACCATCAAGGTTTCGCTGCTTAAATCAGGAATCACCTCAGGAACGTATAACTCTTCGCTGCCTTCAAAATTACGACGCAGTTGAATGGCATTTGCAGCCTCTCGGCGTAGGTCCAATTCATCAAGTAAGGTTTTTTCGTACTCGTGAACTACCTCTACCGGTCTTAAACGACGTGCTTCAGGAAGCGACTTAGCGACTATACTCGCCATTCGATGCATCAGTTTTAGATCTGCATCAATCACCGGGCGAATATCTGGTCGAATTACCTTCAGAACTACCTCTCGGCCGTTCTCTTTTAACTTCGCGGTATGCACCTGAGCAATAGACGCTGAAGCAAGCGGTGTAATATCGAAGTCAGTAAACCAGTTGTCTAAACTGCCACCCAGTGCCTTCTCCATATCTTGCTTAGCCAATTCACCATCAAACGGCGCCACCTGGTCTTGCAAAAGTGCCAACTGATCAGCGATATGAGGAGGAAACAGATCACGCCGTGTCGACATCATCTGTCCAAACTTAATCCACACTGGCCCTAGCTCTTGCAAAGCCAGACGTAGACGATGCCCTAACTCTTTATCTTTGTGCTTGTTCTTAATCCAAAACAGTGACTTTCTCGCCAACAAAGGCGCTTTGGTCAATTGGTGCTCTGGCATCAGTTCATCAAGGCCATATTCCAACTGTACCTTGATAATATGATAAAGACGTTTCAGTTCTGTTGGGGTCATGCTTTCTCCAACAGAGCGTTCAACTTAGCTTCAAGGCGTGCAGCTGAGCTTTTTACGTCATCAACCTGATCGCAAAAATGTGCCACCTCTAATGGCGCAGGAGCAATTTTCCACTCTTCAGTCAGAACCTGAGCGAAGTGATTCTGATGTTTTGTTGCCTGCTTTGCCACAAGGCCACCAACGTTCTTAACGCCTTGTACCAAGGTATGAGCTACCACATCACCTGTCACGCGAGACAACCACTCTTCCAAGTCGGGTTTGCAGTCTGTCATCAGCTGAGAAAACTTCTGTGCCAACTGAATATCACCTTCCAAAATCAGCTTATCTTGCTTGATAAGCTTAGTAATATTCGATTGTTCACGGAGTTCTGGCAATACAGATAGATTCAAAGAT
The DNA here is from genome assembly GCF_002876325.1 of Vibrio sp. 10N.261.52.A1. Lineage (NCBI taxonomy): Bacteria > Pseudomonadati > Pseudomonadota > Gammaproteobacteria > Vibrionales > Vibrionaceae > Vibrio > Vibrio sp. 10N.261.52.A1. The sequence continues at coordinate 1,812 of NZ_MCYD01000912.1, read as the reverse complement.
AAGTAGCAATCAGGTTGCCCTTCGTATTCTGACAACACATCAATTTGTTGGCTAAAAACGAACGTAAGTGTTTTATTCAACTCTTTCAAATTGACTTGAATGATCTGCCCTTTTAAACGAGACAAACGACGAACCAGTGCTGGATCATCGTTTACTAGCGTATTCAAAGAGGTTTCAATAACCGCGGTTACCAATGGATCAAATGGCATGACTGTCCTTACCTTTGAAAACGGATAAGCCTTAACCTATCCGTTCTATCTTTATTCTTATTTTCTATCTAACACGCTCAAAGCGCTTGCTACCAAGTTCAACTAGAACTTGTAACCTCGGTGCAGCGCAACAATGCCGCCCGTTAGATTGTAGTACTTCGTATTCTCAAAACCCGCTTCTTGCATCATGCCTTCCAGCGTTTCTTGGTCTGGGTGCATGCGGATAGATTCTGCAAGGTAACGGTAGCTGTCTGCATCGTTAGCAATCAACTCACCCATTTTTGGCAATAGGTGGAATGAGTACGCATCGTACACTTTAGAAAGCGGCTCAAGCACTGGCTTAGAAAACTCTAGAACCAATAGACGCCCACCCGGCTTAAGCACGCGGTACATAGAACGAAGTGCTTTATCTTTATCGGTTACGTTACGCAGACAGAAGCTGATAGTAATGCAATCGAAGTAGTTGTCTGGGAAAGGCAACTCTTCAGCGTTCGCTTGTACGTAATGTACGTTGCCAACAATACCGCTATCACGCAGCTTATCGCGGCCAACATTCAGCATTGAATTGTTGATATCAGCAAGAACTACGTGGCCTTTTTCACCAACGATACGCGAGAATTTCGCCGTCAGGTCACCAGTACCACCACCAAGGTCTAGAATACGCTGACCAGGGCGAACGCCACTGCAATCAATCGTGAATCGTTTCCACAAACGGTGAACACCACCCGACATTAAGTCATTCATGATGTCGTATTTAGCGGCTACAGAGTGAAATACCTCTGCTACTTTCGCGACTTTTTCGTCTTTCGCGACTGTTTCGAAACCAAAGTGTGTGGTTTCTGACTCTACTGCTGAATTTGTCTGCACGCTTGTGTCCATAATGCTGTTATCTACCATGGTAAGTTCTCATCGACAGCACACTCTGTGTTTAGAGGCGCTGCGGCCGATTAGTTTACTTTATCCTCAGCGGGTTGTCTTTCTACTAAGGGGGCATTTTCTGAAAAAGCCTCATTTTGCGCCATTTCTGCCAAACCAATAGAGATAGGTTTCTTCACCTCAACACCTAATTGCTTGAAGCTTTCCGCCTGACGAATCACGTTGCCTCGACCTGTTACTAGCTTGTTCATCGCGCCTTGGTAGCTTTGATTGGCCCTATCTAGCGAGCTGCCAAGACCTTCCATATCATCGACAAACAGGCGTAGCTTGTCGTAAAGCTTGCTCGCGCGTTCGGCAATCACCTGAGCGTTCTGGTTTTGCCTTTCATTGCGCCACAAGTTATCAATGGTACGCAGTGCCACCAGCAAAGTAGTTGGACTGACCAAGATGATGTTTTGCTCCATCGCGTCTTTCACCAAGCTAGGGTCAGCTTGAATCGCCACTTGGAATGCAGGTTCAACGGGAATAAACATCAGTACGTAATCCAAGCTTTGGATGCCTTTAAGCTGATGATAATCCTTCTGGCTCAGGCCTTTGATGTGCGCTCTCAGTGAGACCAAGTGATCACGTAATGCGGCATCACGCTGCTGATCGGTTTCGGCATTGAAGTAGCGCTCAAAAGCAACCAACGCCATTTTAGAATCGACCACCACTTGCTTATCTTGTG
>NZ_MCYD01000911.1:0-6300 GCF_002876325.1 Vibrio sp. 10N.261.52.A1 | reverse complement strand
GGGTTAACGCTTGAGTTTGCAGACAAGCTTGAAGGTAACATAACGCTTTCTAACGGCAAACAGCTCCCGATTACACAAGGACGCGCTAAGTTCACACTAGAAGAACTAGATGGAAGTGACAGCATCACGTTACCAGAAGCGACAACTCGTGTGTTACCTTACATTCCGGCTCAATAGCCTTGAGTTAGACGATTGACCACACGGCGTTAATCTAAACAAAACAATGTAAAGCAGCCAACTCAAACCAAGTTAGGCTGCTTTTCTTTTCCTACAACCAGCGTGGTTTGCGCTTTTCAAGCTCATTTTTTATGAAAGATGAGCGGTTATCACTAGATAAAGTGGCATCTTTCAACCAGTCACCTTGTTTATCCTGCCGTTACTATTTCAACATGAAATAAAAATCCGTATAATCCACGCCCTAAAACAGTCCCACTAGCAATCTACAGTCGGTAATACGACGGTGTGAGAGTCGCAATGAACCAAAACGATAATAGAAAAGAAGTACTAGAATTCAACAAACTTCAGAAACGTCTGAGAAGAAATGTTGGAAATGCCATCATCGACTACAACATGATCGAAGAGAATGATGTGGTAATGGCATGTATCAGTGGCGGTAAAGATTCATTTGCGATGCTAGATATTTTGCTACGTTTACGTGAAGCAGCACCAATCAAATTTGATGTTGTTGCGGTAAACCTAGATCAAAAACAACCTGGGTTCCCTGAGCACATTCTTCCTGAATACTTTGAAACGCTGAACATTCCTTACTACATCGTAGATAAAGATACGTACTCAGTAGTTAAAGAGAAGATTCCAGAAGGTAAGACAACATGTGGTCTATGTTCTCGTCTGCGTCGTGGTACTTTGTACTCGTTCGCTGAGAAGATTGGCGCGACTAAGATCGCTCTTGGTCACCACATGGATGACATCGTTGAAACTATGTTCCTTAACATGTTCCACGGCGCTCGTCTAAAGGCTATGCCTCCTAAGCTACGTTCTGATGATGGTCGTAACGTTGTTATTCGTCCACTGACTTACTGTCGTGAAACCGACCTAATCAAATACGCTGAACACAAAGAGTTCCCAATCATTCCTTGTAACCTATGTGGTTCGCAAGAAAACCTACAACGTCAAAGCATTAAAGCAATGCTAATTGACTGGGACAAGAAGACACCAGGCCGTGTTGAAAAGATCTTTAAGTCGATTCAAAACGTTAGCCCAAGCCAACTGGCTGACCGCGAACTGTTTGACTTCGTAAACCTTCCACTAGACCGTAGTGGCGAGCGCGAAGAATACGAATTCCAAGAAGCTGAAATCTCATCTTCTAACATCGACGAGTCAATGTTCATCGACGTAACGAACGTATAAAACGAACAATCGTTGTAGAGCAGTAGATGCACCTACAACAGACAAACAAAAACGCCTCAAGCAATGCTTGAGGCGTTTTTTTATGAGTTGAACTCGCAGTTAAGTTCGTCTGCTGAAACGCATTAACCTTTCGAGAGGTTAGGGTCGAGTGGGCTAACGTAACCAGATGGCTTAAGCGCCAAAACATCACAGTTAATCTTATCAATCACGTGCTCTGCGGTATTACCAATAAATACCGCAGATAAGCCCGTACGACCGGTTGTACCCAAGATCACCATCGCAGCGTTGTTCTCAGACGCAACACGTGGAATGACATCTTCAGGCAAGCCTTGCTCAACAACGGTCTGCTCTTCACACATACCATGCTTCTGACGCAGTGCCTTCATCGCTGTTAAGTGATGACCACGAACTGCATCGGTGTAAGACGTAGGATCGAACTCAGGCAGTTCGATAGTGATATTCGCCGGAGTGACGGGGTAAGCGTTAACTAAGAAAGGTTCCGCATCCAAACGACCAGTAATCTCAAGTAGTCGATCGACCATAGTATCGTTAAGTTCTATATGCGCTTCCGTCTCTGAGCCTACGTGAACGGACGCATAAATTTTTGCATGCTCTGGCCAGAAATCGTTTTTAACGAGCAGTACAGGGCTAGGGCACTTTCTCAACAGGTGCCAATCAGTTGGTGTGAAGATAACTGATTCCAAAGTATCGTGCTTGCGCGTGCCCTTAATCAAAATATCGTGACCGCCGCTATATACCTCAGCAATGATGGCTTCGTAAGGACGATTATGCCAAACCACTTGAACATTAAATTCAATAGAATCATCTAGGTAAGGCTGTGCTACTTTGTTCATCCAGGTTTCACGCTGATGAATCACGCCCTTGCGCATTGCGTCTCGTTCATCGACAGAGAGCATAGATGTCATTTCATACGAGAAGTCGTAGATAGACAAAAAGAAAGTGATATGGCTTGTTGAGGTGCTTTTCTTAGCAAGTTGGATAGCACGAACTAGAGCAGGTTGCTCATCGTGATTAATGTCTGCGACAACTAAAATTTTGTTATAGATACTCATAACTAAGCCTACTTTTCAGACCGAACATATAAATAATGTAGCGTAGTTATGGGGAGATTAAGAGAAATAAAAGAGGTTTTAAGGGAGAAACATGATGTAGCTCATTATTGAACTACATCATTGATATCTAGACTATTCTTTTGAAACGCCAGCAAGTTCCATCAGTGCATCGTGATCTTCGATAGTGATATATTTGCCTTTAACGCTCAAGATGTCTGCTTTCTGGAAACGACCTAAAAGACGGCTAATAGTTTCAACCGTTAAACCTAAGTAGTTACCAATATCACCACGAGTCATCGTTAAGCGGAACTCACGTGGGCTGAAACCACGTTGAGAGAAGCGAGTTGAAAGGTTGTAAAGGAATGCAGCAAGACGCTCTTCCGCATTCTTCTTAGAAAGAAGCAGAATCATTTCTTGGTCGCCTTTAATCTCGTTACTCATCAGGCGCATAATTTGCTGACGCAACTTAGGCATTTTTCCTGATAGATCATCAAGAATCTCGTATGGGATTTCACATACCATAGAAGTTTCTAGTGCTTGTGCGAAACTAGGGTGTAGGTCACCAGTAATCGCATCAAAGCCAACAAGATCGCCCGCTAGGTGGAATGCAGTAATCTGCTCGTCACCTTGCTCGGTAATCGTGTAGCTCTTGATCGTTCCAGAACGAATAGCGTAGAGAGATTTAAGCTCGTCACCGGCTTTAAATAACTCTTGGCCTTTTTGAATAGGCTTTTTTCTCTCAATGATCTGATCAAGTTGATCAAGTTCAGATTCATTCAAAGTGAACGGAATACAAAGTTGGCTAATACTACAATCCTGGCAATGGATCGCACAGCCACCAGATTGGACACGTTTCGTTACAGGCTTTTCAGAAATCATAACAATCTTTCACTATTTGATATACGTCAATATTTTAGCATTCCTTTATCCAGTTGGGTAGTAAAAAAACCGGATTTAAAGAATGGCTATACGGTATAAATAATGAGCTGCAGTGCCATATATCCGGTGTAGAAACCGTAAATCAGGATTAAAATCGCACCGAGTTGACGAAATAAGTCAGCTTGTTGCAATTTCTTGAGGAAGCTAGCGCCCATACCAACCGTCAGCATCGCAGGAAGCGTTCCTAAGCCAAATGCGAGCATGATTCCCGCTCCATTATACCAACTGCCTGACACAGCCGCCCAGGTCAGCATAGAGTAGACTAGACCACACGGTAACCAACCCCAAATGAAACCAAACGGCAGAGCGTGGCTTGGATGCTTGAGTGGGAGGAAAGACTTACCGACTGGTGAAATATAACGCCACAACTTCTGACCGACCTTCTCAAAGAACAGCAAGCCAAACCACCACTTCCCGATATACAGGCCCAAAATGATCATAAAGATGGCGGCGAACAAACGAAGCCAATTAAGTAGCGCGTTGAAGTCGCTAAGTTGACCGATTGAAGAGATAGCACCGCCGATCACACCGCCAATAACGGCATAGCTGAGTAGGCGACCAAGGTTGTAAAGTAGGGGAATAACCGGGGAAGGTTTGGTATTGCCGATTGAAAGGAGCGACGCAATGCCACCACACATTCCCATGCAGTGGCCCGCGCCGATCAGTCCGACAACAAAGGCTCCGATCCAATCAGGCGTCATCGTTCTTTTTGTCTAGGTTAGTTGGGCTTTCTGTATTAGCTTTATCATTCTTAACAGGCTTGCTGTCAGAGTGAGCATGGGCCTTTTCGTCTTCATCAAACAAAATGTTGTGACCTTGACGCTCAAGGTCTTCAAACTGTTCGCTCTTAACGGCCCATAGAAAAATACCAACTGCGATACACACCAGCACAATCGCAATGGGAATCAGGATATATAAACTTTCCATTATTTACCTTGCTCTTTTAAAAGCCTTAATGAGTTAGACACAACAATAATAGAGCTTGCAGACATGCCAACTACGGCAATGTATGGAGCAACCAAACCCGCTACAGCCAATGGAAGGATGAGTAGGTTATATCCCAATGACCATGCTAGGTTTTCGCGGATTATCTTACGCGTTTTTAGCGCCAATGTACGGGACTTAAGTAATCTATCAAGCTTGTCGCCCAATAAAACCATGTCTGCAGAGGCTTTTGCTACATCTGTTCCGCCGCCCATAGCGACAGAAAGGTGAGCACCCGCAAGGATAGGCGCATCGTTAATACCGTCGCCGACCATCATGGTAATGTCTTTTTCATCACGAGAATTAAGGTAAGCAAGCTTATCCTCTGGTTTCGCGTTCGCGACAATATCGGTGATCCCAATTTCTTCAGCCACAGGCTTCGCGTTAATCAAGGAGTCGCCAGTCAACAGGGTAGTTTTAATACCCGCTTCTTTGAATTTTTGGATGAACTCGATGCTTTCTTTACGAATCGGGTCTTCATAAGTGAAGGTTGCGATATGACGTCCAGCCATCGACAAGTAGATACCGTTGCTTTGTGTTGGCTGAGCTTCACCAAGAATAAACTCGCTACTACCGATCGCAACTTCTTGACCGTTCCAGTCACCAGTAATACCTGAACCGATAACGTTGTTTACTGCATCGACTTCAACATCATCTGACACGTGAGTCTTGAATGCTTTCGCAATAGGGTGGTTAGCATGCTGTTCTAGGCTCGCAGCCACTTTTAAACACGTCTCTTTATCAAGCTCAGAGAAAGTTTCCACACGGCTGATACGAATATCACCCTCAGTCAATGTACCCGTCTTATCGATGATCAAGTGATTCACTTTACACAAGGTTTCGAATACGTGGCCTTTACGCAGTAAAATACCAAAGTTGCCCATACGGGATGTCGAACAAGTAATTGCAGTCGGTGTAGCCAGTGAAAGAGCACAAGGACAAGTCGCTACCAGTACAGATAACATGATCCAGAATGCATCTTCTGGACGAGTTTGGTGCCAGTAGAACCAAGTACCGAAAGAGATAATCAAAATAACCGCTATAAAGTAACGAGCCACAATATCTGCAATCTCCGCGATACGAGGCTTAGACAACTGTGCTTCATCTTGAAGACGAACGATATTAGAGATGACCGAGTCCGCTTTTGATGTCATCACTTCCAGTTCAAACGACTCGTCACCATTCAACGTGCCAGCGAAGACAGTATCGCCTTCGTTTTTCACGACATGGATAGATTCGCCAGTCAGCATGGATTCATCAATGTGAACTCGACCAGAAAGTACTTTACCGTCCGCAGGAATATGCTCACCCGGTAGTACGCGAATCTGATCGCCTACCTTTAAGGTTTTTACTGGAACTTGGTCGCCATCTAACGTTGTCGCCATTGCAGGAACGAGCTTAAGCAGATTACCACTCGCTGCCGCCGCTTTACGACGCGCTCTCATCTCTAAGAAACGACCAAGCAGAAGGAAGAAGGTAAACATCGAAATAGATTCGAAGAAAACTTCTCCTTTCTCTGTCACGGTTGCCACCAAGCTCGCAACGTAAGCAAACAGCAGCGCAATCGACACAGGCACATCCATACCCAGCGTTCGCCCCTTAATACTGCGCCATGCATTGATGTAGAACGGCAGAGCAGAATAAAGCAATACCGGCGTTGCAAAGATCAAGCTTACCCAGCGGAAGTAGTTTTTAAACTCAGGCTCAAGATTGCCAAATACTTCAAGGTATAGTGCGACCGCCAGCATCATCACCTGCATGGTTGCTAAACCAGCAACGCCAAGACGATAGAGGTAGTTCTTCATTGAGCGGTGATAGGCAGCTTCTTGTTGGTCAGCCTCGAAAGGCGCAGCTTTGTAACCTAAGGTATGGATCGCCGATAACAACTCACTCAATTTAACTTGCGTGTTGTCCCAGCTAAGTAGGGCGCGGTTGG
>NZ_MCYD01000910.1:0-2829 GCF_002876325.1 Vibrio sp. 10N.261.52.A1 | reverse complement strand
AAAGTGCACTGGGTGCGGCAGAGGACTTGATTGGTGATTTGTTGGATATCTCACGATTAGAGTCCGGCAAACTGGAAACCAACATTCACGCCATTGCGGTGCATGATGTGCTCGCTAACTTGAATGCTGAATTTAGCGCCTTAGCGACGCAGCAAAAAATTGATTTCAAGATGATCCCATCATCCCTGTTTATTCAATCTGACCCTAAGTTGCTGAGACGAGTGATTCAGAACTTTTTGACTAACGCCTTCCGCTATAACCCAGAGGGGAAAGTAGTGCTCGGAGCAAGACGAGTCAGGGGGCAGGTGCGAATCGATGTGTGGGATAACGGAACCGGTATTGATGAAGACAAGCAACAAGAGATCTTCGAAGAGTTCACTCGTGGTAGCCAAGTGCGTTCCGATCAAGGTTTAGGGCTGGGGCTCGCTATTTCTAAAGGTATTGCTCATGTGCTTGGTCATCAAATATCGATGCGCTCATGGCCGGGGCAAGGCAGTGTTTTCTCTATAACCTTAGCAAGAGCGGAACAAGTGGCTCCGGTTGTACAAGTAGCAGCGACAGTGGCGAGCAGTGACATCGAGCACCTTAAAATCTTGTGTGTTGATAATGAACGAGAGATTTTGGTTGGTATGGAGAACCTGATTGGTCGCTGGGGTTGTGAGGTTAAAACGGCAGTTGATTTGGTCGAGAGTTTGAAGTGCCTCGATGGTGACTGGAAACCCGATGTGATTTTTTCTGATTACCGCCTCGATAATGGGCGAACAGGGCTTGAGGTGTTGCAACAGTGTCGCTTGCGCCTTGGAGATTCCTTTGAAGGGGTCATCATTAGTGCCGACAGAACCGATGACATGTTGGCGGCGATAAAGGCCAACAGCTTTAGCTTTATTGCCAAGCCAGTGAAACCGCTAAAACTCAGAGCAGTATTGAATCGCGTGAGTTAGTTTAAGTCATTATTAGATCCTAATAAGGCCTCTGATGAGGCCTTTTTCGATCCGGTAGACTTGTTATGAGTTACTGGTTTTAACCTGCGATACCACCTTGAGTGAGAGCAGTTGGGTCAAGCAGCTTGCTGAGTTCTTCTCGGCTAAGATCGGTTTCTCTTTCTGCAACATCAAGGATAGGTAAACCCTCTTTGTAAGCTTTCTTGGCAATATCTGCTGCCTTTAGGTAACCAATCACAGGATTAAGTGCAGTCACCAAAATTGGATTCTTTGAAAGCGCTAAATCAAGATTGTCTTGGCGTACAGTGAAAGTCGCAATTGCTCTATCTGCCAGCGCAACAGAGCTGTTAGCTAAAAGCTCGATACTTTCTAATACGTTATGAGCAATCACTGGCAGCATCACATTCAGTTGGAAGTTGCCAGACTGGCCAGCTACTGTAATGGTGGTGTCGTTACCAATCACCTGCGCAGCGGCCATTGCTGCGGCTTCTGGTATTACAGGGTTCACTTTGCCCGGCATGATCGATGAGCCTGGCTGTAGCGCCTGCAATTCAATTTCTCCTAAGCCAGCTAATGGGCCAGAGTTCATCCAGCGAAGATCGTTTGCGATCTTCATGATCGCAACTGCTGCAGTTTTGAGCTGACCCGAAAAGGCAACGATCGCGTCTTGACTGCTGAGGTTAAAAAAGAAGTTTTCACTCGAGTTAAAGCTGATCTTTGTCGACTGCGACAGGTTACTTGCAAACTTATCGGCAAAGCGGGGATCAGCATTGATGCCTGTGCCAACCGCCGTTCCACCTTGAGCAAGCGCTTTAATAGCAGGCAGGGTGCTTTCAATCGCTTGTTTAGCGTGTTCAATCTGGAACTTCCAGCCACCCAACTCTTGAGCAAAGGTAATCGGCATCGCATCCATTAGGTGAGTACGGCCGGTTTTCACGACCTCAGCAAGCTCTTGCTGTTTAACGCTCAGTGCTTCAGACAAGTGACTTAGTGCTGGTAGCAGCTTGTTTTCCGCAGTGAGTGCGACACTGACTTGGATCGCGGTTGGCACCACATCGTTACTGCTTTGGCCCATATTGACGTGATCGTTCGGGTTCACGTCGCCTTGCAAACTTCTGGAAGCGAGTGTTGCAATCACTTCGTTGGCGTTCATGTTAGAGCTAGTACCAGAGCCGGTTTGGTAGACATCGATCGGGAATTGATCGAGATGTTTGCCATCAATGATCTCTTGGCTCGCATCGGCGATCGCATTGGCAATATCGCCTTCCAATAAACCTAATTGAGCATTGGTGTCAGCAGCAGCTTGTTTGATTAACGCCAGTGCTTGGATAAAGCTGGTGGGCATTTTGTGGGAGCTAAACGCGAAGTTATCTGCGGCACGTTGAGTTTGTGCTTGGTAGAGTGCATCAGCTGGGACTTTTACTTCCCCCATGCTGTCTTTTTCAATTCGATATTGTAGGGTCATCTTTTATCCTTGTTAGCCAAGTGGGGCTTGGACTTGTTGTAGTGTCTGGCTGAGATTCAAAAAACGCGCTTGGCCATGTGGTTGCTGGCAGTAGTGGCGTTTTAGATAAAATAGTGGTGAGTGAATTGAGTCTAGGCAGATATGACGAAAGGTAAAACTGCGCTCAGGAGACTCAATCGCTTCAATCAGATGGAAGAAAACTTGGCGCAGGTACAGCTCGCATAGCAAGATGTTTTCTTGTGCGGCGTGTTTTTCATAGTATGCGGCAAGCGTTTGTGCACACTCGATGTAGTCTCGAATGACAAACGGCTCGTGACCGTGAACTTGCTCTGAGGAAGTAAAGCGATCCTGCGCTTTGTAGAACCTCGAATAGAGAACCTGCTGCTCTTTCATCATCATTTTCATCTCTTTACTGGATGTTAA
>NZ_MCYD01000909.1:0-5838 GCF_002876325.1 Vibrio sp. 10N.261.52.A1 | reverse complement strand
TTCAGTCAGGCGCCAACCTGCAAGCGCATTTAGAATCGAAGCAAATGACTCTTGGTGCGTCTTCATGGCACCTTGAACAGCGCGCCATGCTGGTTCTTGTTTATCGAATTCACTGCCATACAGCAAGCTAGCGGCTTGTGAGAAACCAAGTGCTTCTTCTTCACCATCAAGTTTCAAAGACAGTTTCAATGAGCCGGTAAGGTTATCGTATAAACGACCCCATGCATCACGGCCATCGACTTTCATGGCTGCTAAAAGCTGTTCTTCAGCCACACTGAGACGGCTGCTTGATAGCTTACGTGAGCTTTCAATCGCGAAGCGTTGGCCTGCAACATCTGCACTATCGTGTTCTAAAACGGCATCAATAAACTCTGGCTCTGCGTGAATCAGCGTATCTTCATAAGGGCTAAACGCTTGTGACATTTCAGAGTTCAGCTTTGCGACACGGCCAAGCAGCGCTTTGGCTTCTGTATGAGTCGCATCTACTGAAGCGTGACAGTTAGCAAAGGTGTTAATTGTGCTCAGTAGCGTGCCTGCCGCTTCTGAGGTCTGGATTGCGTTTTGCATTGCCAGAATGATGTGACGCTTTTCAACATGGAGGTACAAGAGTTCGATACACTGTTGAATGAGTTCAATATCCTGTTCAATTTTTGCATCATCAAGATCGCGATAAGCAATGCTCAGATCCCAACTCGGTGTTGTCATGACTAAATTCCTTTCACGTAGGTAGTAATACCAATCTGGTATAGCGACTGTTAACGCCGCTTTATACTTCTAATTACTTTTAATACTTCTAAGATTGTTAATTCTTAAACTGTGTTTTTGGACACTCAGAGAACAGGCAGGCCTATCGCTTTGACGCTGATAAAGCTCTGCGCGAACTGGGTCACTTGAATATGGGTTATCGATGCATTCTCGATCGACAACTTTGAGTACAGACTCGGATTTTTCCAATCAATATCAAGGCAATGCGCCAATAACATACGAATAACGCCACCATGGGTAACCAACAATAGATTGTCACTTGGATCGTTCAAAACTTGCGACCAAGCTTGAGTTACTCTTTCGTGGAAGCTCCGTAAACTTTCTGCACCATTGAGCTTATGGTTCGATGGGTCTTGCCAAAAAGTGTCGAGCATTGCCCACTTGTCCTCAAGCTCATCAAATGCGATACCATCCACTTCGCCAAAGTTCATCTCTTGAAATTCAGGAGCATCAGACAAAGGCACAGACATGCACTCCGCGTACAAGTGAGCTAAATCGCTACAACGCTTCAACGGTGAAGTGATGACCGCATCAACCGCTATATCCTGATGTACCAAAGCGTCACAAATCTGCTGTTGAAGCTCCGGATTGACCAATACGTCAGAGACACCGTTTAGCGCAGCCTTCCCTTCCACTTTGCCATGTCTGAGCAAATAGATGTTTTTGGTGGTTCCATTGACCATATCAGTGACCTAGCCTTGAGCGTTAATAGAATGATTTGAAGGCTTAAGGTGTAGTGGCAACCCCGCGGCTATTAGAGTGACATGTTCGACAACGCGAGCAACTGCTTGGTTCATACGACCAGCATTATCAACAAATAAGCGCGATACTTTCCCGAGTGGAACAACCCCTAAACCCACCTCGTTCGATACCATGATGATCTGTGCCGGGCTTTGCTCGACGCTTTTGACCAATACTTCAACCACGGCTTCAACCTGTTCATTGGTTGCGTCGTCACCCAGTTCAAAGATGATGTTGTTCAACCACAATGTTAGGCAGTCAATCAGCACCACATCTTCTTTCTCAAAAGACTGCAATTTTTCGGCTAATTCGACGGGTACTTCATGCTCAATCCATTGCTCGCCACGACGTTGTTGATGGTGTGCGATTCGTTCACGCATTTCATCGTCTAAATAGGTCGCAGTCGCTATGTAATGTAGACGCCCATTTGAACATGCTTCAATTGCACATAATGCTTGTTGTTCTGCAAAACTCGACTTACCTGAGCGCGCGCCACCTAAAACAAGATGGTGATGACTCTGATACGCTTGATTATTGGTTGTCATGTGTTGCCTCTAAAATCCTGAATGAGTTACATAAAGCCGTTATAAAACGCAGCGGTAAACACAACGTAAATCAGCAGTTCCATCAACTGTTGAGCCGCGCCCAAACAGTCACCAGTAAAGCCACCAATGCGTGCAATTAACCACTTTTTGAAGCCCACTCTAAACAGGTAAGCAATCACAGCTAAAACACACGTAAACGCTAACCCAAACCACAAGCTTGGCAACAGGCCAACCAACATAAGGCAGACAAGCTCCCCCTTGGTTTGTTTGTTGGCTAAAGGCTTACTCTTGCTCGTATCCAAGTCGCTAACATAAGGCATGTCATAAATAAGGGAGGCCGCAATCGCACGACTGAAGGTGTAGCCAGTTACGATGACCATGAACAATCCGACCGTGCTGACGAGTTCATTGAGCAGAACCCACTTGCCAAGCAGTGCCATTATCAATGCTGATGCGCCATAGGTACCAATTCGGCTATCTTTCATGATGGTCAAACGGCGTTCGAGCGTCATGCCACCACCAATGCCATCCGCCATATCAGTCAAGCCGTCTTCATGGAAAGCACCGGTGAGCATCAAGCTGAAACTCATCATCAAAAAGATGGCAATGGCACTTGGTAGTACAGCATCAAGCAATAAAAATACCCCACCGCACAACACACCGAGTAGTAAGCCAACAGTAGAGAAGTAGCGACCTGAGCGGTTCATACGTTCTTCTGAATAAGGTGTATTCTTTGGCATCGGCAAACGAGAAAAGAAGCCCATGGCTAACGAAAACAGTTCCCATTGATAAGCGATGCGATCTCTCAATGATCTTTCTGGCTTATCACTCATTAAACCGTTACTCCAGCGCTCTCAAAACTCGCCATATTGTTGTAAAACTCTGCCGCCGCTCGAAGGATTGGCATCGCCAGTGCAGCGCCCGTGCCCTCACCTAGCCTTAAACCAAGGTCGAGCAATGGCTCAGCATCGAGCAGGTCTAGTAAGATTTTGTGTCCAGACTCTTCAGAGCGATGTGCAAAGATCATGTAATCGCGACAGTTCGGGTCAATCAAGGTCGCAACATACGCCGCAACTGACACAATAAAACCATCGACCAATACTGGCGTTCTGTTGTGGTAAGCACCAAGGAAACCACCCACCATTTGCACGATCTCGTAGCCACCGACTTGAGCTAAAATCGATTTAGGATCGAGCCCTTTACAGCGCGAAACACCTTGTTCAACCAGCGCCACTTTACGTGCGAGTTGTTCGTTATTGATGCCTGTACCTAAACCAACACACTCTGTCGCAGTTCGCTTTGCTAACGCACTCAAAATGGCAGACGCGCTGCTGGTGTTGCCGATACCCATCTCACCGAACATGATAATGTTCGTGCCATTCGAAATGGTTCTAGATACAAGCTCCGCGCCCAGTTCAATACCACGTTCTACCGTTTCTAAACTCATTGCGGCTTCGTTGGCAAAGTTATTGGTTCGTGTACCCAAACGTTGTGACACTAGCATTGAAGAATCAGCTTCAACTGGCAATAGGATGCCCGTGTCGACTACCGTAATGTCTATATTGTTCACAGCACAAAAACAGTTAATCGCAGCACCGCCGTTTAAGAAGTTCAATACCATCTGCTGCGTGACAGCACTTGGCGCAATACTCACACCTTCGTCAGCGATACCATGATCGCCTGCGAATATAATGATACTCGGCTTGTTCAATTCAATATGTTCGGCCGCCGACTCTTGTCCTTGGCTCTGAATTAATGCTAATTGAAAGGCAACTTTTTCGAGTAAGCCCAATGCGCCAAGCGGCTTAGTTTTTTGGTCAATACGATGTTGGATGTACTGCGAGTATTTTGTATCTAACATAAAATTATGTGGCACTTAGATTGAGGAACGGGTTTTAACGATCTTATCCGCTGGAGCTAAATAGTTAACGCTTATTTAGGACGAGCGACAGAGAAGACATTAGACAGCGTGGCATATTCGCCTCCGCCTAGTCGGGATAAAGGATCAAGTGCTAGTGCATCAATCTTCAAGCGTTCGCTCTCTTTATCGATCACACCTTCAGAGATATACACCTGTTCAACTTGAGCAAAGATAAGGCTTTGCGGTACTTCACCGACTTCTTTAACTTCATACAATGTGCAGCCAAAAGCCACAGCGCACTCCTTCACTCTAGGTAAAGAAAAACCTTCAAACTCAACCAACTCGATATTATTCGCAGTGACTTCAGAGTCACCATGATCGAGCGAGGCTGCTGTCGCCGTCATCACCTCGGCAGAACTGGCTGACGCGATGTGAATAACCAACTTACCCGTTTCAAGGGCATTACGAGTGGTGTCTTTGATTTCGCCCGATGGCTTCTTCCCGACCGATAACATCAGTAGCGGCGGATTGCTGGAAACAGGCGTGAAATACGAGAAAGGCGCTAGGTTGTACGCTTGATCAGAAGATTCCGTCAATGCCCACGCGATCGGGCGAGGAACGACGGTTTGAGTCATCAGGTGATAAACCTGAGTGGGAGCGAGAGTATCAAGCTTGAGGTTCATAGCACGTCCTTGGTCTATGTGAATTACGACCCAGTTTACGTGTTAAGCAAAGCTGTATCTATGCCTAAGTAACAGAAACCGCAGAGAGTGTTCTTAATTTAAGCAATTCAAAACCACTTTTTCTCAAATTGAGAATCAAAAAGACAGCGTAGTTGAGCTCCTAGAGCTACACAAACGAAGAATCAATGACTTACGTTTTGGCACCCTTTATGCTTTGTATGATGTACTTGTTAATCTCTCCATTGATAAGTACCCATACAGTGAACACCCACGCTGTTAGCTACAAAATGCAACACCAAGCAACACAACCGGTTGAAAAAAATAAAGCTCAGAAAAATGATTTAGGAGGTGCGATGATTCCAAACTCAAGCAAAAGAAAACCAAATAAATCAGGTAAGAAAGCAAGCAAAAAGGTAAGGAAAATCCCACTGTCCTTCACCTAAATTTTGCGAAGAAAGTAACAAGCCCGTCGCCCAACGGGCTTTGTTATTTTTGAGGCTAAAAATAGATTAATGCATCACTTCATCGCGCCATCATCAGATCTCATAAGTTAGACAATCCGTACACTTTAAAACCAATAAACCAATTAGATTTCAAGCATTAGTTCACTTGTTAAACTTCGTAAACTTACCCTTACATTTCATAAAGTTATAACAAACTTTCATTTATTTACTCCCTCCCCCTTATTGATAGACTTACCCCATCAATAGTTAAGGGTATTTATGAAAAACAAAGGCTTTACGTTAATTGAGTTGGTTTCGGTTATCGCTATTTTAGGTATTGTCGCTGTCACGGCTGCACCTCGATTTTTAAACATCAAATCGGATGCAACAAAAGCAACGCTCGATGGCTTCATCGGCGCTTTTAACGTAACCAATGAAATAGTCATGGGCAAAGCAGCCATCGAAGGCTTAGAGAAAGAAAAACTCATTCAATTGCCAGACCAAGATGTATGGATTAGATGGGGCGCTATTGCATTAGATTCAGACAATATTAAAAACGCGATGCAAACTGATGACTATCAGTTGCTCAGCTATGGACCGAAATTCAACCCAACCCTCATAGTCTACACGGGTAGAGAAAGGCAATTTAGAGAATTAAAGGGCTATAACTGTTTTGTTCAATTCACGCGATCTTACACCTTAGATCAAACTCAACTCATCAATATTGGCGATCTAACAATCAATAAATTCTATGACGGGTGTTAACCTCTTAACTTAAAAATCTATTACGCTCATTATAT
>NZ_MCYD01000908.1:0-2372 GCF_002876325.1 Vibrio sp. 10N.261.52.A1 | reverse complement strand
AGCAGGCACAGCGTAATCAACATTCGACGGCAACTTTGCCATCAAATATCCATTTTCATCTAAAGATACATCGGTTAGGTCTAAAGCAATCAAATCTGACTTCAAGGCTTCAGCAAAGGTGATTTGACCCGGTGAACTTGGGCATTGCTGATTAGAAGGATCGGATTTGGTATCAAAAGTAACGTAATTCAGGAAACGTTCTACAAGCTTTTCCATAATTCATCTCACCATGGATTAAGTAATTGATTTACTGACCTAATTATTAGATAAATACGTGCACAGAGTCAGTAGCGAGGTGTTTCATCTTACGCCCCTGACTATCTATGTATTTGCTCTAAATCATTATTGTGCGAAATTTGATGGGCTTCCTATACTGAATCTAGAGGGTTGCGTCAGTTCAGTATTGCATACGGATGATGAGCGATCGCTTTGTACACATTCTACGCCCTCCGCTCTCAGCCTAAAAAAAGTACAAAGTGGATGATGATCACAATTTATCTCCGATGCAGAATCTGTCATACGTTACACGGAGATATAGTTATGACGATTAATAAATATTTCATTTTCTCTCCTCAAGCCTCTGAGGAACAACTTCAACCAGTATTAACTGAAAAAGAAGTTCAAAGGCAGGAAGCTCTAAAGCAGGCGCAGACCCAAGGTGGGTTCGATACAAACGCAGCCTAGTAACTGAATGGATCTCTAGTACCATTAAGACCCCTATAAAACGCTCTACTCACTATCCGGTAGAGCTTTTTTATTTCTAATGCAGTACTCATTACTCGGCGTTCGAATGCGCTAAAACTGTCGTTACATTACCTTTTCCACTAATCCCTTCTTGCATACCATTTTTACAACTAATGCTTGCTGCTCACAGCGCTGAGAAATGACTCATTAAAGTACCTTAAGCCATACCTTGTCTTACCATTTTGTGCTAATAATTCATATTCGTTTTCATTCCTCACTCGCCCTCTTTTCAAAACTATAATGCGAGTACCAGAGAACCCAACAACAGGAATCCTGAATTCAATGGAATATTCAAAGTTAGGAAGTAGTCAAATTCCCGTTTCCCGAATCTGTCTTGGTAGCATGACTTGGGGGCTGCAAAATACTCAACAACAAGCTGACCAACAAATCGAATACGTATTAAGCCAAGGCATTAACTTTATTGATACTGCAGAGATGTACGCAGTACCACCCTCTCCAGAAACCTACGGCAAAACCGAAGCGATTATCGGTAACTGGTTGTCGCGCAACCCACAGCGTCGCCAAGAGTTAATCATTGCCAGTAAAATTGCTGGTCCTGGATTGCCTTGGGTTCGCAACGGTGGCCCTATCACTGGTGAAGCAGTGATCGCCGCAGTTGATGCCTCATTGAAGCGCTTGCAAACGGATTACATCGATCTCTACCAACTTCACTGGCCAAATCGCACAACGCCACACTTCGGTAAACATTTCCCTAATCAGATTCGCTTTAGCGACATCGACAGACAACAACATGAAGCAGAGATGCTGGAGATCTTACAAGCTCTTGCAAGCTGTATTAAAGCAGGCAAAATCCGCCACGTTGGTCTATCCGATGACAGCACTTGGGGCATTAACACTTACCTTAAGTTAGCCCAGAAGCATGACTTGCCACGTATGGTCTCTATCCAAAATGAATTCAGTTTGCTGCACACAAAAGACTGGCCATATTTGATTGAAAACTGCGTGCATGAAGACGTTGCTTACTTACCGTGGTCACCTCTAGCGGCCGGTATGCTTAGTGGCAAATACATTGATGGCGCAAGGCCGGAAGGCAGCCGTTGGACTTACATGCAGCGCAAAGGTATTTTCCGTGATACTGAGTTGGCTAATGAAGCAGTTAAAGGCTACGTAGAAGTGGCAAACGCTCATGGATTCACGCCAAGTCAGCTCGCCTTAGCATGGTGTAACCAAGTGGATGGCGTTACCTCAACCATCATTGGTGCAACCACTATGGAACAGCTTAAAGAGAACGTAGCAGCGTTCAGTAAGCCGCTTTCTGAAGAGATTCTGACCGATATCAACACCGTCTTTAAGCGCTACCCTGTGCCGTATTAAGCGGTAGGTTAAGCTTCTCCGATTCTGTTAAGCTTGAGTTGATCCTATAAGAGCGCACGATTTAGTGCGCTTTTGTTTTTTAAGTGGGTCGCTTTTGCTTTTATATGGATCGCATTGGCTTATCGCACTTTTGGTTATCTAACCTTTGCTCTATAATGCGCGGGCTTATATCTAGGATAAAAACATGATTTCAAAAAACCAATTAAAACTCCTTCGTGCTTTGGGCCAAAAGAAACAACGTAAAGCCCACGGCCTGTTTCTAGTTCAAGGTGAAAAGAACGTTCTTGAGCTGT
>NZ_MCYD01000907.1:0-5411 GCF_002876325.1 Vibrio sp. 10N.261.52.A1 | reverse complement strand
ATATATGATTTATATAAGAAATCTTCATCTATGTGCGTTTCTTTCAAGTCACCAGAACTCTAATATAGTGATTAAGACACTCTCTCCTTCAGGACTCACCTCTTTTACCACATGCTAATTGCTCGCATATGTACAGCAAAGCGTCGAAGACAA
Organism: Vibrio sp. 10N.261.52.A1; assembly: GCF_002876325.1. Taxonomy (NCBI): domain Bacteria; kingdom Pseudomonadati; phylum Pseudomonadota; class Gammaproteobacteria; order Vibrionales; family Vibrionaceae; genus Vibrio; species Vibrio sp. 10N.261.52.A1. The sequence goes on along the minus strand of NZ_MCYD01000907.1, from coordinate 5,258 downwards.
ACGTTCATATCCCAGTAGCGGTCTCACTACAGTAAACGGCTCCCCTTCCGTAATGGCCTAACAGGCAAAGGGAGGAAGTAAACCATAGATGTAAACGCCCTCTCTGACAGCTCCTGAGCAACCTTCTCCACCTTGCAGACTAAAGACGCCATCACTCTTCTCTCCATATTTTATCTGTCCTTCTAGCCTGTCGGACTGGTGTACTTTGTATCCCAGAGAGTGGTCACGGTGATAATCAAGTTAAGTCGAAGGAGGGACTTCCTAGAGTGACTCACTCATAGAAATGGAGCTTATGTGATTGGTAATCTCGATTTATTTCTTCATATACAGCTAAGCCTAGGTGGGCTCACCCTTTCTTTATCTTAGTCTTCTACGATTGCGGAAGGTAAAGCATACTCTCCTTTTTGTATTACTTCTTCTGCATAGTCAAATCCAACCCTGAATCTGAATACGGCTACGGGTGAAAGCGTACTTTTGCCCAGTTTGGAAAATGCTTTGCTTGCTTTCCCCTTGAAGGAGGATATCTGCTGATCTGTTGAACGACTTACAGGATGCATACTGCCGTCCGTAAACCACACGTTTGTGCCAGTGTCTGGGTTATATGTCACCCTGCCGGTCTTGAAATCTGAAGTGCTTGGTGAAGTGTTTCCAGCTAGCTTATTCCCACTGGTTGCATATTTGTATTCAAGCGATATAGGGAGTGTCACATTCCCATCGGACTCAAACAGCATTGTGGGTTTTTTATCTAGGCCTTGAAAAGCGGATTCGACCGCTTCAGTGACATCCGACATCGTATGGCAAAGTACAACAGGATCTGTCTCAGCGACGACACCGATGGCAAACCCTGCAGCACATCCAGCTATCGATGAGGCTATATCACCGGCCAGCCAACCCGCAAAGTCGGTGGTGTCTCTTGTTGCAATTTCGACTAAATAACTGCCAGAAGCCGGGGTCGTTTTAAGCGAAAATTCTGGCTTATGCATTTTGCTCGGGGTTTTTCTTCCGATCGCATGATTCATTTTCCATAGGTCTAGTTTGGCTTCTAAACCCGCGGTGAACTTCTTAGAATAAATATTATAGTCACTCTTGTAGTTCCATTGAGTGCTCTTGACAGAGCTTAGCTGAAAAGGGAGCTTTCCACCGTGTTTTCTTACTAACCTAGGCGACAGGTCAAAACCCGTTTTTGCAAACTGGCTATCTTTGATTTGTGGCGTTTTCGTGACAGAAAGCTTCAGAGCATCTCGAAATGCGATAGATACCCACATGGTTGGCATATTGCATTCGGTGTCCAAGTCTGTTTTACAATAACCGTTTGCGGACTTTTTCCAGGGATTATCTTTCAATGCTGGTTGGGGAGCACTAATTGTGACTTCCATATCAAACTCATCACTAATAAATTTGAATTCTTCACTCGTGACATCTAAGCCTAACCGCATGAGCCATGAAAATTTTCCTGCCCCTGCGATATGATCATTCATCGTGTAATAGCTGGGCCAACCTTCAAGTGTGGCAAAGCTGCCATTTGTAAACTGCAACGTATTCTGATCGACTTCAACATGGTTTGGTAATTCTGCTAATAATGAAACGAAAGGACCTGTGTGAAGGGATTCATCCAATAAAATCGCATCTCTGAACCGAGCGCCTACATCTCCTGTTATTTGACAGAAGCTCACTCTCACATCAAATATCTTACAGCGCCACCAGTTAAGCATATGGCCCAGCTCTTCAAAATAAAACTTATAAAAATCAGGACTATCCCGTGACACCAACTTACGGTTGAGAACGATAAAGGCGTGCTCGTCGTTGAATATAAGCCCTGCAGGACGGCTCCCGATCACCGAAGAATCAACCCAATATGGCTGACGTACCTCGTAATAGGCGGGGTCCGATAGAACTTTATAGAGCTCCTCATTGACTTGTGATCGTGTCCATGATGAGTACTTCGGATTTTCCTTCACCACATTTTGATACCCTAAACCAAAGGTGTGGTTAAATATAGAAGCGAGTCGACTCTCGAATTGACTCCCCCCACTGGCATATTCAATATCAGTAAGTGAAGCTTGGTTGTAGGCCAACGGATTCTCTAAGAACCGAGCATATCTAAAATCGTCAGGTGTAAACTTGCGTTGTGCATTTATTTCTTCGTTACTCCCCCCCCTCCAAAAATCGTATTCTATGCGTTCAGATTGTGAGCGTAAGTCAATAATGTTTTGATAATCGACTTGAAGTAAATTCTCTTCTCCAGGATTATCTCTCCAGAGTCCGGCTTGACGAATACTCTCTATTGCCTCATCCCCCAAATTATTGATGGCATCCGAAACAATGTCCTCTAAAGCTGCTCCGAGGGAGTCATCACCTCTAAGGTCAGTTAGGACATCGGTCAAAAACTTTAGAGTGCCCGGATCTAACCCACTTTCTCCGGTCGTCAATTCAATTCCACCTTCAATGGCTTCTCCTGCAGGCCCCGCTAACCCAAGCAACATTCTTCGTAAGTTCCTATCAGAAGGGTTCTCGGCATAATCGACAATATGTTTAACTTCAGGCCCTACGAGAGGAAGATCTTCAATTGAGTGAATGAGAATACTTCTAGGATCGGTCTCATTCATATAATCCTGTATTGCTTTTAAGTATTCAGCGTGCGCCTGTCTGGCCTCTTTATCATACTCATCTTTGATGGATCTCAGCTCTTCCAGTGTTGCGCTTTCTTCTTTTAGCAGTGCAACAAAGTGTGTATTGTCACTCTGAGCCCACGTTTTATGAAGCTCATGCCAGCGATTCTTGCGGCCTAATTCAACCTTATCGCGTGCGGATTTCCTCTTAGCGCTTCTCTCCTTCGAGAGAGAAGCATAAGCTTTTGAGAGGGTCTTATATTGAGAAGAAAGTATTGAGCATGCTATTAACCCTGGTATATTCCACCACCCTACCGCACACGCGATGCCTTTTTCACGGGCTTTGTGGTTTCGTTTTCGAGATAAGCCAGACAAGCGCGATGAGTAATCATTATCCGTGTCTATTTTGAGTTGTTCATAACTCTCCATTTGCGTGAAGAGTCTATCCATATGAGCGAGTTTTGAGTCAATCGTGGCTTGAAGAGTCTGCTTTGCGTGAGTTTTTTCAAGCTTGATAAGCTTGCTACACCAATGCCCTTTTCGGCTGTAGCCTGTTCCTCCCCATCTTCGTTTGTGCTCCTTGCCACAAGTCAGAGGCTTTGCAAGTTGTGTGATGCCCGCATAGTCATTAACATTCGTGCCCTCTTCGAACCATTCCCCCCCTAAATATATCCAACTTATTTTTTCACCCTTCGGGACTGTCCTGTGCTTACCATTCGGTAAGTGAACATTGACCGACCAAGTTGAATTAACATCGACGACAATTCGTTTTCTTTGGTCTGAAATATTGGGGAGTTTGATGTTGCTTGTCCAGGCCCCGTCTTGCGTTTTAAGTATCAATTGATTGTATTCGTTTAGGAGGTCCCCTAATCTAACTTGATTGTTCTCTAAGCTTCTCAGCGCCTTATTGTTACTTATAATTAAGCTTTTCGTATAATCCGGCTGCCAAATGCAATTCCAGCCATCTAGCGAGTAACATTGCACATCGCCATCTAAACTTTTCGAATACCAAGTATTAACGCCCAGTGATAAGCCATTAAACCACTTAAACTCCTTATTCCTAGCAATATGGCATGGGGAGTCGGTCTTTTCGTAACCAGTAACCCCCATGATACGCTCGTAATTATAAACCGACTTCCTTGAGATGAACCCTTCTTCGCTTCCACATTCGAGAATTTCAAGGGCCTCATAATTTAACTGGACAATAGAGGGATTTATTGTGCTTTGCCTATCATAAGTTAGCAGCCCAATTCGATTGGACTTAGGCATGATACTGTAAAGAAAGGCTTCTCCTGAGGCTTGAGAATCCGCTCTCTTGATGTTTAAAAACTCGAAAGACTCGGTAACCGTACCGACACGACTTCGAATTTCAAGAGACTCATAGTTTAACGGTGTCAGAGAGGTATTTCTTGTATTTTGCCTATCATTAGTTAGCAGCCCAGTCCGATTGGATTTAGGCCTAAAACTGTAAAGAAAGGCTTCTCCTGAGACTTGAGTGCCCGTTTTCTTAATATCTAAAAACTCAAAAGAATCGGCAGGCGTCGCAACACGACCCTCATTGTCATTGCTTGGATAATTAAACCCTAATCCATTAGCATATAATTTGCTTGTAGAAAGGAGAGTAATGCCAAATATCAACATTGTTCTTTTAACAAATTGCACCTTGCCCATCTCCTGATGGTATATAATTGCCAACAGTGTGACTCATGAATATTGCAAAAATGTTAGCAATTCGTGACAAGCTTTTATTAATATTCTATCCAGATCTTAGAGCCAATAGGGGCAATAAATAATAAGTAACTGTTTTATTATGTTTATTGTCGACTGTAGAGCTCTCTTTTATGATACCCTCTTTCGACCGATAAACAGCTGGCTTCAATAATGTCAAAACATTCATCTCATCCACTGCTTAAATCAACTTTCGAGAATACTCTTCTTCATCTTTACTTCAAAGTGAGTAGTTATCGTGGCTTTGTTAAAGAAAAACAACGAAATAAGATCATTATTGATTTCTTGAAGCCAAAAATTAAACACGCTCGATATCAACCTATTAAGAAAAAGCTTAAAACGATCTGTCTGATGAAGGATAAATTTGGCTCAATCGAAAAGCATTTAGAAAGTATTTTAAATCAACAATTAACGATAGAGAGCAAAAATGATATTGATAAGCTTTCTTTATTATTAGAGCTTTTTGAGAAGGTAGGATTAGAGACAAAACTCGTCGAGGAGACTCCAACCCAAGAGGTCGATGTGGTTTATCTAGATAGAATAAACATTGATAACTGCTTTGATGATAATCGCCTGATAGCACCAATCTCATTGTTCATACATACAAACGAACTAAATAAATTTACTCAATGCTTAACAGAGCAACTTTACTTCAAATTTGAGCAACATCAAGTGAATCAAGAATTAGGAAACTATCATTACCAACTTCATCCAATTTAGGACTTCACGGATAAGTTTTGATAGAGAAAATAGTGGGCATCGGTGTTGTGGTCTCACAACACTTTAACTCTAATTAAATATCTGGCTATTAACCCCTCCACAACTTTAACCTTTGTCATTGAGAAAATTCCAAATCGTGTCATCAGGTTGGAGCTTTTTCATGAGACAAGCTTTCACTAATTTAATTATTTATGTTTAATA
>NZ_MCYD01000906.1:0-955 GCF_002876325.1 Vibrio sp. 10N.261.52.A1 | reverse complement strand
ACTTGTGAAACCGACACTTTCGCGATATTTGCCATCGCACTGCCAGCCCAAAGCAACAGTGAATAACTCAGCACTGCCGTTAATACTTTATTTACTGCACCCATTAACACTCCCTGAATCAAGCTTCCATTGTTATTGCTCGTTCAAAGAGAACAACATCAAATCACTATTGATAGTATTACCAGTAACAATTGATAAGTTGAAGTGATATTTAACAAAAACACAACAAAGCTCGAATTATGCGAGAAAAGCTAGGTTTGCTCTGGGATAAGATAAGAAACGGGATGAGTAAGATATACAAGGGTTAGAGCTGAGAGCAACCGAGTGAGTGGAATATCGTTACTCTCAGGCCTATAGGGAGGTGTAAGGTGTTTTTAGAACCAGCGCTCCATTGCCGACTTGTCTAACTGTCGGAAAGCGCGATTAAGGATAATAGCGAGCTCTTTATAACGAGGACGCGCCTTCATTGGCTCTAATGCAAAACCTGTTTCGGTGATCTTTTCGTGCAGCTCACGGTACCAAGACACCAAAGCCGGCGGAAGCTGCGTGTTTGAGCGGTTACCTAACCACCACATGCCTTGAAGTGGCAAGCTAATAGCGAACAAAGCCATGACCACAGCTTGTGGCATTGCTTGGTAATTATTGAAAACCATTTGCGTAAGAACACTGATAGCAGCGATCGCAGGCATCACCTTAACACCAAAGCGCGTCGCTTTAATGATGCGTTGCTCTGGGAAAATAGCGTTTAACTCTTTTCGAACAGGCCAGAGATCCATGTACTTTTGGCCATCTTTTAAACTGCCAGCTAAACCAACTCTATTGCTCATATGAGTCTCCCATTAAAAAAAAGTTGAAATCATCAACTAAAAACACAAAAATTTGATGAAAAATAATATTCTTTCAAATTTTTTTGTTATATTTGCACAATATCGCTATTATTTGCAGACCTCAATCT
>NZ_MCYD01000905.1:0-5754 GCF_002876325.1 Vibrio sp. 10N.261.52.A1 | reverse complement strand
AATTATATCGAAAACGATTGAAAATGCTCATGTTCTGACAATTTTGTAGACAAGATCTCTATAGGATTGAGCGATTCGCAAGGCTTGGCTGTGGGCATAGAGCTCAGTATTCAGGCCTACTGGTTAACGTAACAAACAGAAAAGGGGACTGAGAGTCGCTCAAATTCCTTTATCCAACGCCATTGGTTGTCTTGTAATTTGTCTCCAGGGCCTTTGACTTCTATCCAGTGAAATTGGTCATCTTTAAAAGCGATCAGGTCAGGCATTCCGGTTCTAAACAGTTTTAGGTCACTCAATATGACTTTGAAGAGCTCGATCAGCAAGGCTCGTGGTACTGAGTGGATGCTATGTTCGATGAGTGCTTTAGGGAAGTGATTCCAATGAACAAACGGATTAGCAATGCCAAGCTTTTCATCATAGACATCGAGCAAGTGTTCAATGCCTTTGCTCGAGATGGTTTGGAATACGGCATTGATTTGCAATTCACGCTTTTGTTGAAAGTCGGAATGATAGAGATCCAGCGGTCTATGTTGGTAGCGGTTGATAAATGCCCCCTCGACATCTGAGAAAATTACATCCCAAAACGCCAAGCCGAACAACCCACACAGAAAGCTGTTCTCGGAAAAATAGACTTCCCAACCTTGAACTTCAAAATATTGCTTAACGGCAAGCTCGACTCTGGTTTGGCTTAGGTCTAATTCCAATCTAATTTGTTCGCAAGTTGGCTTTGAAGCGCGTGGAACCTTTTGTCCCTGCTTGCGTAGCAACCTCTGCTCAAGCTTAACGGCGACTTCCAGTTCTGATACGTCAGATGGATTGGTTTGCATCTCCGTGACAGTGTCACTCATTAGGTCTAGTTCATCTTGCTTGTCGTAGATGCGAGCAAGCCGCTCTCTGCTCGGTGGAAGTGATGATTGCTTAAACCAATGAACGGCTTTTTCGTTCTGATTGAGTCTTTCTAGATCTCGAGCAATGTCATTGATCAGGCGCGAGCGTTTTCGCGCTATGGTGCGATGTTCTGATTCACACGGTAAGGATTGCAAAAGGTTCTCAAGAACATCGCTGTCCTTACGGTCACTTTCATAATATTGGCGCTGAACATCGCGCATTGAGATCAGTTGATTGAGCTGCTCTCTGGAGTTGAAGAAGCGACGCTGCTTGCTCAATGGGTAGTTTTCAAAAGTGTTGAGGCCAAGATCGCTTAAAACGAACTGACTGAGATCTTGGTATGTATTGGCAAAAAAGAGTAGCAGTAATACATCGATAACTTCGGCTTCGATAACATGGATACAGTCAAATGTTAAGGCTTGATAATTATCAAAAGGTTGTTGAGTCAGCAGCCCCAATAGCACGTCCTTTTTAGCCGACTTACTGCTTTTGAGGGGAGGAAATAGGTTTAATAGCTCAGGCTTGGTGAGCAAGTGTAAGCCTAACTCATGCTCTGTGATGACAAGGTTGTGTGTAGCTTTAGGATTACTCAGTGCGATAAAGCCGGATGTGCTCAGCTCTTGCAGCGCATCTGAGAGGTTGGGTATTTCAACGTAGTCGAGTTTATCACTGCGAAACCAACACCCCTTACGAGACAGCAAACGAACCATTAAACACTGGCTAGGTGTAGAAAGGCGCTTGTAACCTTGTAGCCAACGAGTTTCATCGGCGCTTAGAAGGTCAGGGTAGTACGTTTGAGCGTGTTCAATCAGTCGATTGAAATTGTCGAGGTAGTAAGTTGGGTGTAGTTGAGGAGTGGATTCTAATGTCACTTGATACGTCGCTTCATACAAAAAGAGCCTAACCCTAAGGTTAAGCTCTTTCTTTTCAAATTCAATCTTTTATCAGATTAAGCTTGAGATGCTTTTAGCTCAGCCGCTTTCGCTTCAGACATTGGCTTAGTGATGATTGCTAGAACAATACATACTGCCATCATTGCTGCAGAAATAGTGTAAGCAAGGCCGTAGCTGTCGCCGTTAGTCATCGAGTAACCAACAACCGCTGTACCGATTGCACCACCGATACCCCATGCCGTGTAAAGCACGCCGTAGTTAGTACCGTAGTTTTTAAGGCCGTAGAACTCAGCTGTAAGCGTTGGGAATACTGCTAGTAGAGTACCGTAACCAACCGCTGCTACTGCAGTACCGATGATTAGCGTGAACTCAGTGTTAAACGTAGCGAATAGCGCCATGTTTGCACCTTGCAGAATGAACGCAAGTAGAAGAGTACGAACGCCACCGATTTTGTCAGCAAGCATACCAGCAGCAACACGACCGCCTGAGTTAAATACAGCAAGGATAGAAGCAAGGTAAACCGCGTTCGGTAGGTTTGCTTGTGCGCTTGCGATACTTGTGATGTTACCGATGATCATTAGACCAACAGAAGCTGCGAACGCGTACATGATCCATAGAGAGTAGAACTGAGGAGTCTTCAGCATTACTTTCCAAGATAGGTCTTCGCTCTTCTTAGCAGCTTTTGGAGCTTGGCCAGCTTTTACTTTTGGTTCAGCTGGAGCGTAACCCGCTGGTGGGTTGTTGATTGTTGCTGCTAGAGGTACAGCGATTGCTAGTACACCAACACCAAGAATCTTAAAGCTTGTTTGGATGCCCATGCTCTCGATAAGAGCAGCAGTAACTGGAGCAAGGTAAATTGCCGCTAGACCGAAGCCTGCTGCGATAAGACCGTTAACCATACCTTTCTTAGAAGGGTGGAACCACTTCATTGCAGAAGGAGAAAGACATGCGTAACCGAAGCCGATACCAGCACCTGCCATCACACCGAATGTGATGTTTAGCATCAGTGGAGAAGTAGCAAAACCTGATGCGATCATGCCAAGGCCAGTAAGAGCTGTACCAAGAATTAGGATCTTACGTGGACCCATGCGGTCTTGTAGGATACCAGCAACAAGAAGACAGATAGAGAATGTGATTGTTGCAGTCGCGTATGGTGCTGATGCTTCAGCTGCAGACCAGCCTTCACCTTGTAGGGCTTTGTTAAATACACTCCAAGCATACAGGATGCCAAGACAAAGGTTGATACAGAAGCCTGCTAGCAGGATACGTGTAGCTTTATCAATCTTGCTCATTTTTATTCTCAGTTTTGTCTTTGGTCTAGTGAGAGCCACAGGACTAAAGACGGGTTATTGTGATTGTTTCTTCAAAATTAGTTTGCGTTTATCAACAGATAGCGCAAAAGAGCGCGGATTATAACCAATAAAAATGTGATTGGAATCTCTTTTTCCATTTTTATCAAAATTAAACTTGAGTTGTTAAAGAACTGTTTTTTATGCGTGTTGCAGTTGTTGTTAACACCTTTCTTTTTTGTACACTTTGCTGGTTTAGGCTCCAGTATTCATGCTTTTTACCCAATCTCTTCCTGCTAGTGCCCCTACAAACCGTGCTGTCATCACATCATTGCAATTAATTTTAAATTATTTCTGTGGTTAATTTTGTGTAACAAAATAAATCAAATTGGGCATTAATCGCCACAACCCCAGAGGGAACTTAGTTTGTTGAATTTACGAATGTTAATTGATTGTTAATAAGGGGCTTTGTGTTTCTTGTTGGTTACAATTTGTTCGTTTTTTGGGCTTGTTTTGTCCGTAAAAAGTGGGAAAATAGTACGCAAACTGAGATTTCAAATTTGAAAGGATGCGTTTCTAGTCTACTAAGAGGCAAGTGTTATGAAACTATTTTTAATTCTACTGATGTCGATTACTGGTGGTGTAGCAGCCGCTGATCATATTCATTCTTTCTTGTTCGGTTTCTACATTGCAGCACTTGCAGTGGGTAGTTGCTACTGGCTTGCATTCCGCAGCACACGTTTCCCACAGCTAGCACTAGTGCTGCTAATGTGCGGTTTCTTTGCAAAAATCGCGGTAACAGTGGTAGGTGTGTCTTGGGGTATCTCTAACGATATTATCCAGTCACCATTCATCTTCTCATTGTCTTACCTATTCTTCTTAGTGGTTGTGTCTTACGTGTGGTTCTCTTACCGCGATAAGCTGACACTAAAGAAACGTGAGAAACAGATTGAAGAATCTCGCAAGCAAGCTGCAGCATAGTTAAAAACAGATTTTCAAAAGCCTTCTTCGGAAGGCTTTTTTGATCCTGCGAGAACCTATATGGCCTCAGATAAAAGAAACCCCAGTATGGCGACATACTGGGGTTTCTTGTTATCGAGCCAGGAATGAAGAGCGTTTTACTTCTTCATCATTTTCGCTAGATCAGCAAACGGGTTATGTGTCGCCGTTTGGTGGTCGTCTAAACGTGCTGTGGCATCGACACCGTAGCGTTCGTGGTCTGTGTATTTAGAATGTTCATGATCGTGACAGTAAAGACACAATAGTTCCCAGTTACTGCCGTCTTCAGGGTTATTGGTGTGGTCGTGGTCGACGTGGTGAACCGTCAGCTCTCTTAGGTTCGAGTAAACAAATTCACGTGCACATTTACCACAAACCCAAGGGTAAAGTTTGAGTGCTTTCTCACGGTAACCTTGCTCCTGGCGAGCGTATGCCGCGCTTGAGCCATTGTAATCTGAAGACATTGCCAAATTCCTATTTGTTGTAATCAGTCGATACTATCACAGCTTTATTGAAGCTCTAGGGATGTTGTCACTAAATGATGCTTTGCTTTAACTAACATCAATTTTGCGCTGGACTGGTTTGTGAACGCTTATACAGAGGGGGCCGTATGTTGGATATGTCGTTCTGGAATAAGGCATGCTTAACAGTTTGAAAAGAAAACGCATTGAGGGGTTTTAACCGAGTAAATGTGACCTAATATCTGTTGGTAAGACCCTATACTAATAAGGAAATATCATGTCACATCAATACACACCACCAAAAGTATGGGTTAACGATACTGCCGGTGGTAACAAGTGGGCGAACATCAATAGCCCTGAATCTGGCGCTCGATTCGACAAAGCTCTGGCTGTTGGTGAACATGCTCTGCAACTGTATTCTCTTGGCACACCGAATGGCCAAAAAGTGACGATCATGCTTGAAGAGTTATTAGCTGCGGGCGTGAAAGAAGCTGAATATGATGCGTACTTGATTAATATTGGTGAGTCGGATCAATTCTCTTCTGGTTTTGTTGGTGTAAACCCTAACTCGAAAATTCCTGCTTTGGTCGATAAATCTGGCAATGAAGACGTGAACGTTTTTGAATCGGCTTCCATTCTGGTTCATTTAGCTGAAAAGTTTGGTCACTTCTTACCGAAAGAGGGCGCTGCTCGTTCTCAAACGTTTAACTGGCTATTCTGGGCACAAGGCTCAGCCCCATTCCTAGGTGGTGGCTTTGGTCACTTCTACGCTTACGCAGATGAAAAGCAAGAGTACCCAATTAACCGTTTCGCGATGGAAGCTAAGCGTCAACTAGACGTACTGGATAAGCAGCTAGCAAACAGTACCTTTGTTGCTGGAGAAGAGCTGACTATCGCTGATATGGCGATTTGGCCTTGGTATGGCAACCTAGTACTCGGTAACCTTTATGATGCTGCTGAATTCTTGCAGGTTGAGTCTTACACCAATGTCGTTCGCTGGGCGAAGTTGCTTGAAGCGCGTGAGGGCTTCCAACGCGGTCGTATTATCAACCGCTCATGGGGTGAAGAGTGGGAACAAGTACCAGAGCGCCACTCGGCTGAAGATATTGATAAGGTACTGAAACTAAAGCCTTAGTTTTTATTTAAGGTAGACAGAAGCGTCACAAATTCTTTTTGAATGTGGCGCTTTTTTGATCCTGTAATTAATCAATTTGAGTTTTATTA
>NZ_MCYD01000904.1:0-2212 GCF_002876325.1 Vibrio sp. 10N.261.52.A1 | reverse complement strand
AAGCTACCACTCAAACTCCCGCAGACACCACCAAAGAGCTGTTTTCTGTTCTTACAGAGCAGGCGCTTTCAGGCACAGTGACGTGGGATAAAAACGTTACAAAAACCATCGAAAACGCGATTTCAGAGATTGATAAAAAGCTATCCAAGCAACTGTCTGAAGTGATGCAACAAAAAGATCTGCAAAAACTAGAAGGCTCTTGGCGTGGTCTACAAAAGCTGGTTAAAGAGAGCGAACTTGGTCGTGACCTGAAAATCAAAATGGTCGATTTCACCCAAGAAGAGCTGCTTGACCAATTTGAAGATGCACCTGCAATCGACCGTAGCCCACTATTCAATGCCGTTTACCAAGGTGAATTTGGCACAGCCGGCGGTGAACCTTACGGAACCTTCATTGGTGACTACGAGTTCAGCGCAAAAGATGAAGATGTTGCACTACTTCGTTACATGGGCGAAGTTGCTGCTGCTTGTCACGCTCCATTCGTTGCTGCTGCAAATGCAGAAATGTTCGAGTTTAATGATTTCCAAACCTTCTCTGAAGGTAAACCTGTTGCAGCGGGCTTCGACTCCCCAGCTTACGCAGCATGGAACTCATTCCGTGAGAGCGATGATGCGCGTTACGTAACACTCACACTTCCACGAACTCTTGCTCGTCTACCTTATGGCGGAAAAGGCTTGAGTACTGATGTGTTTGCTTACGAAGAGCTCGATACGGATATGGACGGCAACCCTAAACCTAAGAGCAATGATCAGCTAGTTTGGTCAAATGCAGCGTATGATCTTGGTCTTAAAATGACTCAAGCGTACACGGCTTCTGGTTGGTGTACTTCGATTCGCGGTCTTGATAACGGTGGTAAGGTAGAAAACCTACCAAACCTAACGTACAAGTCTGAAGCTGGTGACCTACTGCAACAGTGTCCAACTGAAGTAAACCTAACAGATGAGCGTGAAAAAGAGCTGTCTGATCTTGGTTTCCTTCCTTTAGTTCACTATAAGAGTTCAAACTACGCCGTGTTCATTGGCGGTCAAACTACACAGAAGCCTAAAACCTTCACTGACCCTGACGCAACGGCAAACGCTGCGATTTCTGCTCGCCTACCTTATATCATGGCAAGTAGCCGTATCGCGCACTATCTGAAAGTAATGGGCCGAGACAAGCTAGGTTCGAACCTTGAAGCGCCTGACATTAAGCGTGAGCTTCAACTATGGATCGACCAGTACACCAATGCTGGTGCAATTGGTAACGAGCAGCGAGCAAAAACCCCTCTTTGTGAATCTCGCATCGAAGTGGTTGAGCAACCTGGTAAGCCAGGTGCCTACTCTGCAGTCGCTCACCTAAGACCTTGGTTACAACTTGAAGAGCTGACGACTTCAGTTCGAATGGTTGCTAAGATTCCTGGCTAATAGGGATTTGGCCGGAGCAATCCGGCCAAAATTTTGTATGAAGTTAAATACAGAATGGCAAAACAAATTCAACCAATTAGATGACACAGATAATTCCTTTTTAAAAGAGGCTTTATCTCTGCTATCTGAGCTAGACCAACACAGCTTAAGCTCTAAATCCTCACTAATTTCATTGATATCGACACTAATATCAAAAATCGACAACGCACTCAGTTTACAACTCGATGAAGTTATCCATGATTCAGAGTTTCAAAAGCTAGAACGTAATTGGCTTAGCCTGCAACAACTCGCCTCCCTACCCGTTAGCTATCAAAGAGCACATGTAAAGCTTCTTGATATGAACTGGGAAGAGATATCCAGCGACGTTAACCAAGCATACTCCACCAAATCCAGTGACCTGTATAACAAGATAGGTAACAACGAATTGAATACCCTAGGCGGACATCCGTTTGGCTGTATCGCATTTAGCCACCCTATTTCTATGGATATCGATTTTGATGCTGAATACGACGACTTGTTTACCTTGGAGCTCCTTGGAAAATTAGGGGAAGCGACACTCTGCCCAATGCTTTTTTCTCCAGTGTCTACTTTTTTTGGTGAAAGCGGCGCGGATTGGCTCTCAGATATAGAACGTATCAATAAGATTCTTTCAGGCCCCGATTACACAGCATGGCAAGAACTCCGTGCCAAACCGAGTTCTCGCTTCATTGGTATGGCGCTACCTCAAGTTAGAATCAGAGAAGCCTATAAAAATCGAAGAGCCGGGTTTATTTATAACGAACAAGGGAAAGGTGCGTGGGGGTTAGCCA
>NZ_MCYD01000903.1:0-8805 GCF_002876325.1 Vibrio sp. 10N.261.52.A1 | reverse complement strand
CAATAATTCGGCTCGCCTTTTTGTACTGAATACGCCAGCCAGACCAAGTCGGTAATTCCCATCTTTTCGGCGGTGATTTTCTACTACCCGACTGATAATGAACGTAAATCAGCTTTCTTCCCACAAGGTACTCAACCTCCAAGTTCAAGTCAGCAAGAGTGAGCGAAAACGGGTACTTTTCAGCGAACTCTGTATATAGCCAACTAGGGATACCTTCAAAAGGAATGTCCGATGCGTCAAACATTTCGAGTTCACTGACATCGGTAACTCCTAGCACTTCAAGCTGCTCAATAAACCACGATTCAAAACTCAGTTGCTCGATATCGGAGGTAAACTTGGTTTGCTCATCCAGCCCAAGTTTGACGTACAGCTGCCAATGCTTGATCTCTCGAGTGCGAGCCTCAGCAAAACCAGGAAGCTGAGTACCAGTTACCACCAGACCCACGATGGGCTTTAAGGACAACTGACCTTCTGCTGCAACCAGTTTTGTCGTGATTGTGCGACCTGCGTACACCAAATCCATCTCGGTAAACACACCATCATCATTGACCACGGTTTCGCCCTGTTGCCATTCGCCAAGTTCCGCCTCAACCATCAGTTCAAGCGCAATTGGTGCTGTGGTCGTTGCGAGAGTCAGTGTCTGCTTAACTCCTCGCCCGGGAAGGCTGTGAGTATCAAACACCAACATAGCCTGCGCATTATCAGGAAAACGATTTTGTCGACCAAGCACCACCTCTAGTGAACCGTTAGCAAACGCCTCTCTTCTTTTTAAACGACGTACAAACACCAACTCAGGATGCAGCTTAATGATGGTTTCAAGTAGAGCGGTACGTTGGTAGCGAGAGGCAACTTCCAACTGAGGAAGCTCAAACACTTCACGCATTTGCTCGGCAAGCCCTTGTGCTTCCGCCAAAGCTTGTTGGTCGATTTCTAGGTGTGGATAATCACAACCACGCACAATCTGAATCAACAAAGTTAAATCACAGCCCTCTTTTTCTTGCTGAGCGAGCGCTTCCAAATGTTCAGCATTATTGGGTAACTGATATAAACGAGCAGGTACAGACAATGCGGCGGTGAGATCGACCATCGCCTCTTTCAATGCTTTGGTTTTAATACGGGTAACAATATCGGCATACAAGGCATCAATCGGCAGTGGGTATAGCTTTTTACCGTACTCGGTAATTTGATGGTCGTGGTCAATCGCTTCCATCGTCAGCAAAGTTTGTGTTGCGCTGTGTAACGACTTTTCTGGAATGGGATCGAGGAAAGACAAACTCTCCAAAGTGAAGCCACTGCATGCCGCTGCCAACATCGGCTCAGTCAACTCTTCACGCTGCAATTCAGGTGGTGTGACTAATTCTAATGCCGCATGCTCACCATACAAACGAACACAAACACCGTCCATTACCCTACCCGCACGCCCGGCACGTTGCTTGGCACTCGCGCGTGATATGGATTTCAGCATCAAGGTAGTTCTGCCATTACGTTGAACCGTTCTTCTTTCCAATCCAGAATCGATCACCACACCAATATCGGGAATGGTTAGCGAGGTTTCAGCCACGTTGGTTGCGAGAATGACCTTTCGCAAGCCTCTGCCATCGTTTCTATCACCACTTTCGTTACCCGTATTGCGACCAGATAACGCGAGGTCTCGCTCCTTGTCACTCACCGAGGCATGCAATTTAACAACTTGCAGATCCGGATGTTTTGCCAACGCTTGCTCACACTGCACAATCTCTTTCTTGCCCGGAAGGAAAACCAAGATATCGCCGTGCGATGCAATAAGTTGATGATTCACCTCTTCAACGATGCGTTGCTCTAGATGTCGACTATCTGGCAAAGCCCTAGATTCATTTGCTCTGTGCTCGATATCAACCTGATAAGTTCGTCCCTCACAACTGATCCTGTTCGCTTCTAGATATCCAGCGAGGCGCTCCCCTTCGATGGTTGCCGATGTGATGACCAAACGGTGACTCGCTTTCTGCTTAAGCATCGCCACCAGCAAGTCGATGTCCCAACGCCTTTCGTGAAATTCATCCACCACAATTACATCAAAACTCGCTAACCCATCTTCCGCTAACCAACGCAAGGCAATCCCGGGCGTAACGAACACTACATCAGTCTGCTCATTGTATTGTGCTTCAAGCTTGATGGCGTAACCCACTTTGCTGCCCAGCTTCTCACCCGATTCTTTCGCTAGAAACTTAGCTAACGATGTACAAGCGATTCTTCTTGGCTCAACCACCAGCACACGCCCATGTTGAGATGCCCAAATTGGCAAACGCGTTGATTTACCCGAACCGGTTTCAGCTTCTACAACAAGGTGAGAATCGGCGATCTGTTGATGGAAAGTACTTTGATAGCTATCGATGGGAAGTTGAGACATAAAAAGAGAGAGCCGCGAAAAAATGTGAGCAAAGTATAACGAATTATGACGTTAGAATTCGATAACTGTGGGATAGGAGAAAGAATATCATTTTGTTTGCCAAGATCGGGGAGAAACTATTTACAATTGAATAACTAAACCGTTATCATTTTTCAGTTACCCTTTCTCCCATATTAGGCATCCAATGAACAACGATAAACGCCCTCTATATATCCCTTATGCTGGTCCTGCTCTACTAAGTACACCCCTTCTAAACAAAGGCAGCGCATTCACTGCTGAAGAGCGTAGCTCTTTTAACCTTGAAGGTTTGTTACCGGAAACAACGGAAACAATCCAAGAGCAAGTTGGACGTGCATATAAACAATATTGTAACTTCGAAAGTGATATGGATAAGCATATCTACCTTCGTAACATCCAAGACACTAATGAAACGCTTTTTTATCGTTTAGTTCAAAACCACATCTCTGAAATGATGCCTATCATTTACACGCCAACGGTTGGCGCAGCATGTGAGAACTTCTCAAATATCTACCGTCGTGGTCGTGGTCTGTTTATCTCTTACCCGAACCGCGATCGTATCGATGATCTACTGAATAATGCGACAAACCACAATGTTAAAGTTATCGTGGTTACGGACGGTGAGCGCATTCTTGGTTTGGGAGACCAAGGTATCGGTGGCATGGGTATTCCAATCGGTAAACTAGCACTGTACACCGCGTGTGGCGGCATCAGCCCAGCTTACATGCTACCAATCGTACTAGATGTTGGTACAAACAACCCTCAACGTCTTGCTGACCCAATGTACATGGGCTGGCGTCACCCTCGTATCACAGGTGCTGATTACGATGCATTCGTTGAAGAGTTCATCCAAGCCGTTCAACGTCGTTGGCCTGATGCGCTAGTTCAGTTCGAAGATTTCGCACAGAAGAACGCAATGCCTCTACTTGAGCGCTATAAAGATCGCATCTGTTGTTTCAACGATGATATCCAAGGTACAGCAGCGGTAACTGTGGGTTCTCTACTTGCAGCATGTAAAGCAGCAAACAGCAAACTTTCAGACCAACGTATCACCTTCTTGGGCGCAGGCTCTGCAGGTTGTGGTATCGCAGAAGCGATCATTGCTCAAATGGTGTCTGAAGGTATCAGCGACGAGCAAGCACGCTCTCAAGTATACATGGTTGACCGTTGGGGCTTACTACAGGAAGGCATGCAGAACCTGCTTGATTTCCAACAGCGCCTAGTTCAAACCAGCGCGAACACGAAAGACTGGGAAAGCGATGGTACTGGTTTCTCTCTACTAGACGTTGTTCGTCACGCTAAACCAACAGTATTGGTTGGTGTATCTGGTGCACCGGGTCTATTCAGCAAAGAAGTCATCAAAGAGATGAACCTTCACTGCGAACGCCCTATCGTGTTCCCACTATCGAACCCAACAAGCCGTGTTGAAGCAACACCAAACGACATCATTCGTTGGACAGATGGTAAAGCACTAGTAGCAACAGGTAGCCCATTTGAGCCAGTGGTTCACAACGGCACAACTTACCCAATCGCTCAGTGTAACAACAGCTACATCTTCCCAGGTATTGGCCTTGGTGTGTTGGCTGTGAACGCTTCACGCATCACTGACGAAATGCTAATGGAATCGAGCCGTGCACTTGCGACGTGTTCTCCACTAGCAATCAATGGTTCTGGTGCTCTACTTCCACCACTGGAAGAGATCCACACTGTATCTAAGAAGATTGCTTTTGCTGTTGGTAAGAAAGCGATCGAACAAGGTGTTGCACTAGAAATCACTGAAGAAGCACTACAACAAGCGATTGACCAGCACTTCTGGCAGCCGGTTTACCGTCGCTACAAGCGTACTGCATTCTAATAGAGCGTACTTGTTCTCAAATACTACTCTTACAAGAGCCCCTGCCATTGCAGGGGCTTTTTTCTTTACATTGTCTTGTCTTTTTAACTGATTTTTCTCATTTTTATTTGGTATTATCGAGCACTCAAAAAATAATGCTCAGTCAAAGGACTATGCCGAGAGTGAAATTCGATTCTCACATTTGCCGTAACTACTTATTAAAAGCATACAAAAAACTGCAAGGTTTTCTGTATGGCGCTTTCATTGTGTTCTTGATAGGCAGCGCTACAGTTATTGCGATCGATTATTGGGTTTCGTGGCAAGCCGAAGACCGCATCATCTATGACATCGATGAGGTGCCAGAAGTAGAGGTTGCCGTCGTGCTGGGTACCAGCAAATACTTGGGTAGAACGCTCAACGACTATTACAAACACCGTATTGAAGCGGCAATAGAACTGTTCGACCGTGAAAAAGTCGACCAATTTCTATTAAGTGGCGACAACGCTCACCGCTCTTACAATGAGCCATGGACAATGAAGCGCGACTTGTTAAAAGCGGGGGTTCCTGATGAACGTATCAACCTCGACTACGCGGGCTTTAGAACCTTAGACTCGATTGTTCGTGCGAAAAAGATCTTCGATACCGACAACTTCCTAATCATCACTCAAAAATTCCACTGTGAACGAGCGCTATTCATCGCCAACTCTTATGACATTCACGCGCAATGTTTGGCGGTTTCCGGGCCGACTCACCACTCCGGAACATCAATACGTTTACGTGAAGTGTTTGCTCGTACCAAAGCCTTCCTCGACCTATATATTATGGGTACAACCCCGAAATTCCTTGGCCCGAAAGAGCCGATTCAACCTAGCCCAAAACAAGAAATATCACCAATTCCAAGCCCTATTTCTGCCCCTTCAGAGACCGATGTGTAGAAATCTACACATTTTGAATTTGTTGCCTCACATTTCCCTACTGTTACACAAAAACACACCAACACCTCTTTATTAACTTAAGTAACATTCCCTCAACAAAGCCCAACCCTACATGAAGTCAATATTCCTCGAAAAACAATAAGCACAGCTCTATGAAGCAAGTGCATCCATAAACGAGGATAAACAAAAGGAGCGCCTTATGACGGCACTTGTTACTACACTGAAACACTGGTTGTTTACCCGCAACAGCATGATATTAATTGGTAATTTCACGCTATTCGCACTCTTGCTCAACACTCTTCCTTTCGAATCACAAGTCAATACTGGTTTGAGTATTCTCGTGTTCGTTGCGGTTCTATGGTTAACCGAAGCTATTCATGTCAGCATCACCGCTCTGCTTGTTCCACTCTTGGCTGTCCTGTTTGGTGTCTTCAACACACCCGCGGCATTGGCGAACTTCTCTAACCCAATCATCTTCTTATTTATGGGTGGTTTTGCTCTTGCTGCCGCGCTAAACAAGCAAGAACTTGATAAAGCGATTGCTGACAAAGTTCTGTTGATCGCAAAAGGCAGAATGTCGGTCGCGGTATTCATGCTATTCGGTGTGAGTGCTGGTTTGTCGATGTGGATTTCTAACACAGCAACAACCGCAATGATGCTTCCTCTGGTTCTTGGCATCATGAACAAAGTAGACCAAAGCGAAGATCGCAATACTTACGTGTTCGTGCTACTAGGTATCGCTTACTGTGCGTCTATCGGTGGTATCGCAACCCTAGTAGGTAGCCCACCGAACGCTATCGCTGCAGCAGAAGTTGGCCTTAGCTTCACAGAGTGGATGGCACTTGGCCTACCAATCTCGATGATTCTATTGCCAATCGCAATGTTGATTCTTTACGTGATGACCAAGCCAAAACTTAACCATAAGTTCGAGCTAGACCACGCGCCAGTAGAATGGACAAACAGCAAGAAAATCACACTGTCTATCTTCCTACTCACCGTGACTCTGTGGATTTTCGGTAAACCAATCAACGCAATGATCGGTGGCTTCTCTAAGTTCGATAGCTTAGTTGCAATTGGTGCAATCGTACTGCTTGGCGCTTCTAGAGCAGTGGAATGGAAAGATGTTGAGAAGACAACCGACTGGGGTGTATTGATTCTATTCGGTGGTGGTATCTGTCTAAGCAACATCCTTAAAGCGACTGGCACCAGTGTATTCCTAGCGCATTCATTAAGTGGTTTCTTAGAGACAGCAGGCGTTCTGCTAACAATTCTAGCGGTAGTCGCGTTCGTGGTATTCCTAACAGAATTTGCGAGTAACACAGCAAGTGCAGCATTGTTAGTACCTGTATTCGCCACCATTGCTGAAGCATTAGGTATGTCGCCAGTTATCCTGTCTGCATTAATCGCTGTCGCTGCATCTTGTGCCTTCATGTTACCTGTTGCAACACCACCAAACGCGATTGTATTTGGTTCAGGTCATATCAAGCAGAAAGAGATGATGCGAATTGGTATGGTTCTAAACCTAGTTTGTATCCTAGTGCTAACACTATTCGCTTGGATCTTCTGGTAATAAACACTGATAAGAGATCTGCATAAGCAAATGCTCTGACGAAACTGGCTGCAGTTCCCCCGCTCAGCCAGTATAAAAATGCCCACTCAATGTGAAGCCATCATTTACTTGAGGTTATCACTAAGCGGGCATTTAGAAAGAATAATAAAACGATTTCCCTTTTTGGTGGCTCCTCGCCACCTTTTTTGTTTGGGTTTTTGCATACCTATCAAGCAACCATTCCCATTTGGATAACGCCTTCTTACGCCACACTCGGCACAACACGCGTCCAGCCGATAAGCAACATAGAGGCGCACAGCACCCACACCACTGTTGCCAGCGACAGAGTCGACACTAAGCTGTAGCGATAGCTAAACACGTACACAGCCCCTAAATAAGCCGCGTATGGCACCAGAGAAAACAGGCCAAACAGTACGGCAGTACGCAGCTCTACCATGGTTTGCTCTGTGCCGACAATATAATGAGCAATCAAGGCAAAAGTAGGAAACAAAGGTACAAGCCCTGATACATAAAAACTCTTACTTTTCGACAACAGTGCAATCAACAAAACCGCTGCAGCACCAAGCAAACATTTAAAGAACAATGAGATCATTTCAATACGTTATCCAAACAAACCAACAAAAACTCTAGAGAGTAAACTCATACAGCGCCCACAAAAACGCCACACGTCACATATGCACGTGTGGCTTATAAAACAATCAAAATAATTTGCAGATTAGTGGCTCAAGATCACCTGATTGCGTCCTGAGTGTTTAGCTTGATAGAGCGCCTCGTCAGCGCGAGCAATCGTCTCTGTCACCCTCTCTTGCTTCATTTCAGCAACACCAATGCTGCAGGTCAGTGGGTCACCATGAACCCAAAGATGTTGGCTAACTAAGAGGAGAATTTTCTCAGCTTTTCTTTGCGCTTCGCCAAGATCAGTCTCAGGGCAAAAAACAATGAACTCTTCACCACCCCATCTCACCAATTTATCTGTCGGGCTGATTGCACTACCGACCACCATACTAAATTCTCTTAGAATATGGTCACCCATTTGATGGCCGTATTTGTCGTTCACACTCTTGAAGTAATCAATATCAAGATAGAGCATGCTTAACTTACCGTGCCCTTGTTTGACATGTTGTGACTGCATCTTCAGCCAGTCTCGAATCGCATGCCTGTTAAGGATTCCAGTCAATTCATCACGATGCGCCATTTCCGAGAACTCAAAGTTTTGCTCTCTTAATGCTCGGTTAACGTTCTTGAGATGATGATGTCTTTTCTCGGCAATCACCATACGTTTGCGCGAGTTGTGTAACTCTGAAATTAAGAATACGGTGCCAGTACCAACCCAAACAAACAGCAAGATTAAGAACAAGCTCTCGGCGGTGATGTAAGAGCCCTCAAATTCGATACTACGAATAACAATGCGATGATGCCCAAGTTTTGCGCCTGATGCCGTCGCGAACTCCACCATATTTACGTTGGAATACTCGGGAGCAGAGTGCTCTAGCGCGATGTCATTATCTGCAAGCCACCATGTCATCACTTGAAGGTTTTTAATCGGTATTTCAATCACGCCGCCATCGACACCTGGAGAAAACTCCATGCCATTGTACTTATGCGTGTACTCATTATCCGGAACCGAATAAGCAGGGTTGTAATTGCGTAGGTAGGTTCGTAAACGGCCGCTAGAGTCCGCTTCCGCGTGGTAATCGATGTTGACTCTAAAAGTGTGATACTGGGAAAGGTCGAGGCCAACCGTAATATCTGGGTCAATACGAATCGACAAGCCACAATAAGGCCAAGGGTACTCAGACTCTTTCAGTTCACAATCAAGAATGTACTGCCCATTAGCGAAGGATAATTGAGACGTACTCACGCCTCTATCGACCTGATCACTGGTTGCAATAAACTCATATTTGTCTGGTGTAATTGCCGTTATCACGCGATTTCCGCTAACACGGTAGTACTGCACTATGGCAAGCGTCGCGATAACTAAAAAGATGACTATCTTATGGATCCACTTCACATCTAAGCTTCCGGCATATATCCCTATCTTTGGGATTTCACGATATAAAAT
>NZ_MCYD01000902.1:0-790 GCF_002876325.1 Vibrio sp. 10N.261.52.A1 | reverse complement strand
TGATCAGACCAACCACCTGTCTCACCTTCAGGGTATCCCGTAGTTGCGGCGTGTAAAAGATATGAAGAAATATTGGTTAGCTTTTTGGATTCTGAGAGTAACTCATCACGTAACCAAGTACTTGAAGAATAGTTTGGTGCATTTTTCTCTCGGCATTTATAAGGAATAGAATGAGCACTGTGAATATACAAATTATCTCCTCCAAACACCGTATCCAAATTGATCATTCCTATAATTTGATCTACGTGTACGTTAATTGATGAGACATATTCTTTCGAACCATGTAACCCTAGTTCTTCTGCGCCAAATGATACGAACCTAATACTGAATGGGATATCTTTGTTTTTTAAACGTTTAGCTAGAGCTAACAATGTGATTGTTCCAGAAGCATTGTCAATAAATCCAGTTGAGCCCACCTTCTGACCAATAGAATCATAGTGTGCTCCTATTATTAAAACCTTTTCACTTTTACCTTTAAGTTCTACTTCTAAATTTTTTGAACGGTATACACGATCACTATGAAAAAACCTAAAAGGATATTGCTTCACTTCAAGTCCTTGAAATTCGTACTGCTCTGTTAACCATTTTGCTGCACTATGCTCTCTGGGGCTACCAGCGAACCTGTCTCCATAACTTGACGCAAAGTGTTTCAAAAGATCCCAATCTGAGTCGTTCGCTAGTACTGATTGACTACAGAACAAAGCAAGTATTGTCAAAATAAAGCCAAAAAACATTTTCATAAAAGACCTTTTCTATTCAAAAATGCGATTAAGCACATAACGCCCTGTTA
>NZ_MCYD01000901.1:0-2787 GCF_002876325.1 Vibrio sp. 10N.261.52.A1 | reverse complement strand
CTCATGTACTCAATAGTAGATATGATCATAGCTAAAAATATCTCATATCGAACTTTAATGGATTAAGAAAAATGAAACTAAAGACATTAGCTTTAACGGCTATACTCGCTTTGAACTCTCAACCTGCCTTGAGTTATAGCACCGAGAGGTGGATGGAGGATCTTTTCAGTAACACAAGACGAGACACTCCGCTTAACAAAATTATTATTCCGGGGAGTCACGATAGCGGTGCTTACGATGCGCAAAACTATAGTAAAAAGGCAGCCGGAGTTAATTTCCCACTTTCGAAACTAAGAGACTGGTCTGAAACACAAGACTTGAGTGTAAGAAAGCAGTTGAATGCCGGTACTCGCTTTTTAGATTTGAGAATATATGAAGACCGAGGGGAGTATTACTTTGCTCACTCGCTTATTTACGGAAAAATCGACAACATTTTAAATGAGGTAAGCCAGTTCTTAGACGAAAACCGAGGCGAAATCGTCATCATAAAGTCTACATTTGTCCGTAATGTAACTAACACTGATAATTTTTATCAATCCTTGTGTACTAACAACGCCATCTCAAAGCATCTAATAACAAATGAGTTAAAACCAACATCTAAATACAAAGACCTCATTAAAGCCGGAAACTTAATTATCATACCTGATAAAGGTGTGTCTGGATGTGGGGATAGTTTTTGGCCGCGCCAACGTTTAAAAAGCTATTACAAAGAGGACATCTATCAAAACCCTAATAAAATAGGAAATTGGATTTCGTCGGAGTTAGCTAAGAGTCGAAGCACAAACAACAATCGACTATATACGGAGCAGCACATTGTTACTCCCACGGCGGAGGTAATTCTCAAAGGTGTGGCTGAAACCCTGGCCAGTAAAGCAGTATGTACCTTAAGTATTAATCTGTTTTGCAAAAACGTGACGGGTTTTTCGACAAACTTGAAAGAGTATGATGCTAAAACTGCGAAACATAACTCCATTGGTTGGCTTTACAATCATTACCACAAGGGAAGCCGTTCGAACATTGTTTTACGAGATTTCGTTTCTGCAGGTAAAAACAGGAAAATTATTGATTTTAATTTGCATAACCGAGATGTCATGGTTCGTGGTAGAGCTGAAAAGGACGATTCATTTGGTAAGGTATTCTCTAGTGGTGATTACAACGGAGATGGCGTGGCTGATCTGCTTGTTGGTTACCCGACTGAGGATATCAATGGTGATAATGACGCCGGCGCAGTGACGGTGGTTTACGGAGGTGATTCACTTCCTTCAAAAGGCTTGAGTATGTTGAGTTCCCGAGGCTTTCACCAAGACTCTAGCGGATTGTCCGGCATGTTTACTGAAGGCGGTGACCTGTTCGGTTCTGCGTTAGCGAGCGGCGATTTTAACAATGATGGTTTTGATGATGTTGCCATTGGGTCCCCAAATGAAGATATCGATGGGAAATCGAATGTTGGTATGGTCACTGTGCTGTATGGGGGCAACAAAGGACTCACTACTTCAGGCTATCAATTGCTAAAAGAAGCCAATATTAGTAAGGGTAAGCAAGAAAAAGAAGACAAGTTTGGCTTCGCATTAGCCAGCCACGACTTCGACGGGGATGGCTATGATGACCTAGCCATCGGTTCTCCATATGAAGACATCGGCTCAAAAGATAATGCCGGCGTAGTCTATGTGAGCTATGGCACCAGCAATGGGCTAAGCAAGAAGCGTATCAGTAGATTCCACCAAAATAGCTCCGGTTTAGAGCGCATGGCAGCAGAGAAAGATGACCGTTTTGGACATGAGTTAGCGGTAGGAGACTTTAACGGTGATGGGCTAGGCGATCTAGCGATTGGCGCGCCATATGAAGATTTAGGTGATGGTGATGATGAAGGGATGGTTGTCGTATTATTTGGCACCACTCAAGGTCTTCGTACAATGGAGTATCGTTTTTACCATGGTGACAGAAGTGGTTTCGCTGGTAGCGCTGAAAAGAACGACCATTTTGGCTACACGCTAGCAGCTGGCGATTTTAATAATGACGCCATTGATGAGCTCGTTATTGGTGTTCCATACGAGGATTTGGGCTCTGGGGGAAATAATAATGACGGAAATGCTTTCGTGCTCAGAGGCACAAGCAGTGGCCCTTCAAGAAATAGCATTCGTGAGATTCATCAAGACAAATCAGGTGTGCATGGCTCCGCTGAAAAAGATGATAAGTTTGGTTTCGCATTAACGACCGGAGACTTTGATGGTGATGGTTATCAAGACTTAGCTATTGGTTCACCAACGGAAGACTTGGCGGGCAAGGACAATGGAGGCAAAGTGGATGTGTTCTTTGGTTCTGGTAACGGTTTACGATTAAGCGGAAGCCGTGAATACAATCAAAACAAAAACAATATCACTGGTAGCGTCGAAAAGGACGACAAGTTTGGCTACAGCTTGATGGCTGGAGATTTTGATGGTGATGACAAGGATGATCTGGTTATAGGTGTTCCATTTGAAGACCTAGGCAGCGGCGGTAACAACAATGACGGTACCGTTCATGTGCTATACGGTGACTCTGATAGAGACTTAAACGGCAGAGAGCAAGAAGTGAGACAAGGGACGCGATAGTTACAAGGGATGCTATAGCTACGAAGGCCCTCCTTTCAATAGGAGGGCCTGCATAAATGTTAGAGGTCATTTATGGCTTATGGACAACCTCTCTATGCGATGTGTTTTAGCCCCTACAATTCAGCCCCTATAACCATATTTCTTTTATTTTATGTGGCCATGGAATGGCTACATAACCATACCTAATGTTTTATAT
>NZ_MCYD01000900.1:0-2102 GCF_002876325.1 Vibrio sp. 10N.261.52.A1 | reverse complement strand
ATATTATTCAGATAATTGAAGGAAATTGATTTGCTATGTACACTCTTACACATAGACATATCGCAAGGATGAATCACTGTATGCAAACAGAAACACCACAAGTTCAAGGAGATACGCCAACTCTTCGACTTTTTGCTCTATTAGAGGTAATCGCACAGAAAGACGAATTCATTTCTCTTCAAGGATTAGTCGAAGAAACCGGGCTACCGAAACCGACGTTACACCGTATGCTGCAACAACTGGAATCAGCAGGCATCATTCAAAGAGATGGTGACGATAAGCACTACAGCTCAGGTATTCGACTCAGAAAACTGGCTGAGAACCTACTGTTCAATAGCACTATGCACAGTGCAAGACGCACGATTCTTGAAAACCTGCGTGCAGAAGTTGGCGAAAGCTGCAACCTGACAGCGCTATCAAGCGGCGAGATCATCTACCTTGACCGTGCAGAAACGGAAGCCCCACTTCGTTTCCACCTCCAACCAGGTTCTCGCGTTCCTGTGCATTGCTCGGCTACCGGCAAACTGTTTTTGGCTCACATGTCGAAATCACAGCGCAGACGACTGATCGAGAATGTGCCTCTAACGCAGTACACAGTGAAAACCATTACCGACTATTCCGTTCTAGAACAAGATATCGAAGAAGCGAAGATCCAAGGCTATGCCATTGACGATGAAGAGTTTCTTCCAGGTTTGGTGTGTATTGCGGTACTCATCCCATCACCAACCGGTCAATCCAACCTTGGTTTAGCAATTCAAGCACCTGTGATTCGAGTGAAGCCAGATGAAGCGATTAAGTTTTTGCCTGCACTGCAAAAAGCGGCGAAAGCACTAGCGAAAATCGAAGCGGACAACTGGGGTCAACAATAAAGCGTTAGAGGCTATCTGGCTCCTGGTCAGCGGTAAGTTCACTCACAAGGTCAACACGTGTTAAGTAATCATCAATAAGGAACCACAATGCTCAAAATCAACAACAAGCAATTACTCTCTTTTATGGTGACAGAAGCAGACAGCGCGGTTGCGGTCACCAATCCAGCAACCGGTGAGGTTATTGGCTATGCGCCAATCTCAACCAAAGTGGAATTAGATAACGCCATCAAGCGTGCACATATTGCACAGAAAGAGTGGGCACAAGTGCCAGCTAAAACTCGCGCTGCGCTTTTGAATAATTGGTATAAGTTGATCCTTGAAAACAAAGATGATCTTGCTCGCTTAATGACTATGGAACAAGGTAAACCATTGGCTGAAGCCACTGGCGAAGTGGTTTACGGCGCAAGCTTTATTGAGTGGTTCGCCGAAGAAGCCAAGCGCACCTACGGCGATTCGATCCCAAGTACTGCGGCAGATAAACGCCTAGTCACCATCAAACAACCGATTGGGTTAGCCTGTGCCATCACGCCGTGGAACTTTCCCGTGGCGATGATCACGCGTAAAGCAGCGCCTGCATTAGCGGCTGGCTGTAGCTTCATTGTGAAACCTTCTGACGAGACACCACTTTCAGCATTTGCGGTCGTTAAACTGGCTTACCAAGCAGGAATCCCTGAAGACCTTATTCAAGTGGTTTTAGGTAATAGTCCGGAACAAATCGGCGAACTGTTTACTTCACACCCATTAATCAAAAAGATCTCATTCACCGGCTCTACCCGTGTTGGCAGCATCTTGATGGCGCAAGCTGCCAAAGGCATCAAACGCACTTCAATGGAACTTGGTGGCAACGCACCCTTTATTGTGTTTGACGACGCAGACATCGACGCTGCCGTGCAAGGAGCAATGGCATCTAAATTCCGCAATGCAGGGCAAACTTGTGTTTGTGCTAACCGCTTCTATATCCACAGTAAAGTACACGACGAATTTGTGGCTAAGTTCGACCAAGCAGTACAACAGCTTAAGGTCGGCAATGGCTTAGATGAAGGCGTCAATATCGGCCCAGTCATCAGTGAAAGAGCAAAACAAAATATCCAAAGCTTAATTGACCGAGCGATTGAGCAAGGTGCACAGCCTGTTACACGAACTCAATTACTCGATGGCCAGTTTATTCAACCCGTCATTCTTAAAGACGTGAAACATGACATGGACATCGTTCAACAAGAGATCTTTGGCCCT
>NZ_MCYD01000899.1:0-4832 GCF_002876325.1 Vibrio sp. 10N.261.52.A1 | reverse complement strand
GTGCTCGCCCTGTTGATCTGCATATCCATGGCCTAGAGCAACTAGGTGCAACCATTACATTGGAAGATGGTTATGTGAAAGCAAGTGTTGATGGCCGTCTGAAAGGCGCGCACATCGTGATGGATAAAGTAAGCGTAGGCGCTACGATCACTATCATGTGTGCAGCAACACTCGCAGAAGGTAAAACGGTATTAGATAACTCAGCGCGTGAGCCTGAGATTGTTGATACGGCTGATTTCCTTAACAAACTGGGTGCGAAGATTTCTGGCGCAGGTACAGATACGATTACTATCGAGGGCGTTGAGCGTCTAGGTGGTGGTCAACACTCTGTGGTTGCAGACCGTATTGAAACGGGTACTTTCCTTGTTGCTGCAGCGGTTTCTGGCGGTAAAGTCGTTTGTCGTAACACTAACGCTCATCTTCTTGAAGCTGCCTTAGCGAAGCTTGAAGAAGCGGGTGCGAAGGTTGAAACGGGCGAAGACTGGATCAGTCTTGATATGACAGGTCGTGAGCTTAAAGCGGTGAAAATCGTAACGGCACCACACCCTGGTTTCCCAACCGACATGCAAGCTCAGTTTACTCTGCTTAACATGATGGCGAAAGGTAGCGGTGTGATCACTGAAACCATCTTCGAAAACCGTTTCATGCATATTCCTGAACTTCAGCGAATGGGCGCAAAAGCGGAGATTGAAGGTAATACAGCTATCTGTGGTGAAACCGAGCAGTTGAGCGGCGCTCAAGTAATGGCAACGGATCTTCGTGCATCA
The DNA here is from genome assembly GCF_002876325.1 of Vibrio sp. 10N.261.52.A1. Taxonomy (NCBI): domain Bacteria; kingdom Pseudomonadati; phylum Pseudomonadota; class Gammaproteobacteria; order Vibrionales; family Vibrionaceae; genus Vibrio; species Vibrio sp. 10N.261.52.A1. Next base: position 4,065 of record NZ_MCYD01000899.1, on the reverse strand, counting down.
GCGAGTCTTGTTATTGCTGGTTGTATCGCACAAGGCGAAACCATCGTTGACCGTATCTATCACATCGATCGTGGCTACGATAAGATTGAAGATAAGCTTTCAGCGCTGGGCGCAAACATTACCCGATTTCGTGACTCAAACTAACTTAGGTTAGTAAATTCATGAATCAGTAAAATGAAAACACAAAAGTCGGAACCTTGGTTTCGGCTTTTTTATAGTTGTATTTACCGCAAGTGAACCTGTTTGCTTATTATAAAGTGAATAGGTGGGTAAGCTTTGCGGTTGTGAGGAACAAAATGATAGCAATATTACGTATTTTCGCATTGGCGATATTTGCGATTCTTATGTTTGTATTCGGCTGTGGCTATTGTCTACTTAGCCCACGTAACCCAAAGCACGTATTTACCTTTGGTCGTTACTTCGGTCGTATGTCGAAAGTGTTTGGTATCAAGCTAGAGCTGCGTATCCCTGAAGATGCTTACTCTCGTGGCCAACATGTTTATGTTGCGAACCATCAGAATAACTGGGACCTGTTCACGGTATCATCGGCTGTGACGCCTAAAGTGGTAACAGTTGGTAAGAAAAGCCTAGCGTGGATGCCTTTGTTTGGTCAGCTTTACTGGTTGACGGGTAATATCCTAATTGACCGTGCAAACCGCAGCAAAGCGGTTGGTACAATCGATCAAGTGGTTGATAACCTGAAAGGCAGTGATGTTTCGGTATGGATGTTCCCTGAAGGAACGCGTTCACGAGGCCGTGGTCTGTTGCCATTTAAAACTGGCGCTTTCCATGCTGCGATTGGCGCTGGCTTACCAATTATCCCTATCGTGTGTAGTTCTACAGGTGGCGTTAAGCTGAACCGTTGGAACAATGGCCACGTGATTGTGGAAATGCTAGACCCAATTAATACTGAAGGCTACGACAAGTCGAACGTTCGTGAATTAGCAAACCTAACTCGTGAACAGATGGCGGCTAAGTTGGAAGAGCTAGACAAAGAAGTGATTGAGCTTAATAAGAAGTAGCTTAAACGCAGAAAACGAATAATAAAAAAGGTTGCCTAGTTGGCAACCTTTTTTTATCTCATCAGGGCTTAGTTCAGCACTAAGCCACTGATTAAATAGGGTGAAACCTATTTGCGAACTGCAATAGCTTCGATCTCGATACCAACATCTTTTGGTAGACGAGCTACTTCAACACATGAACGTGCAGGGTAGTTTGCAACGCCGTGCTCATCAAAGAATTTACCGTAAACTTCGTTTACTGTGCCGAAGTCGTTTAGGTCTTTAACGAATACAGTTAGCTTAACGATGTCTTTTACAGTCAGGCCAGAAGCTTCTACAACCGCTTTAACGTTGTCTAGAGATTGGCGTGCTTGCTCTGCGATATCAGCAGATACTTCACCAGTTGCTGGGTTTACTGGGATTTGACCAGAAGTCAGTACCATGTTGCCAAGGTCAACGCCTTGTACATATGGGCCGATTGCAGCTGGAGCCGATTCTGTGTGAAGTACTTTAGTCATTGGTTTATTCCATCAGTTATTAGATAAAAATCGTTTTTCAGTGTGCCTACAAACCGTGGCTAGGTAAAGCGCAAAATACCCCGCACGGGCGAGGTATTTCATAGTTTTTACATTAATCACGTGTTACGCGAAGCTTATCTTTCTGTCACGATCTCGCGAGAGAAGACTTTTTCGCAGTACTTACATTTCAGGCGAATATCTTCATTCTTCTCAAAGATCTTAAAGCTGCTCTCAACCGGCTCGTTGTGAGTAATGCAGTTGGTGTTTGGACACTCAAACACATCGTTGATTTGCTCAGGTAGTTCAAGCGCTAGCTTCTTAACCACTTCGTAATCTTCGATTTGGTTTACCGTCGCGTGAGGTGCGTACAGTGCTAACTTGTTTGCTTGCTCTTCGGTGATAAACACATTCTCAATTTTAAGTAAGTCTTTACCGCCAAGTGCTGAAGAAGGCAGGTTTAAACCAATAGTGACACGCTGATGAGAGTTGTGCATATCAAACAGTTTTAGCACCTTGATCCCGATGTTTGCTGGGATGTGGTCGATAACGGTACCGTTCTTGATTGCTTCAACTTTTAATTGAGTCTCTTTAGACATGATATCTCTCCTCTACAGCGTTTCGTTAAGAACAAGGGCTAGTAATGCTTCACGCGCGTAAACACCATTTTCAGCTTGCTGGAAGTAGTAAGCGTAAGGTGTTTTATCGACATCGACAGTGATTTCATCAACGCGAGGAAGTGGGTGCAGTACCTTCAAGTTATCACGTGCATTTTCTAATAGAGCAGCCGTTAGGATGTAGGCTGACTTGATGTGTGCGTATTCCGACTCATCAAAGCGTTCTTTCTGTACGCGAGTCATGTATAGAACATCCAGCTCAGGAATCACACCTTCCATGTCGGTCAGTAGTTGGTATTTGATGCCAGCTTCATCAAGCTCTTCACAGATGTAATCAGGCATAGCCAATGCTTCTGGCGCTACAAAGTAGAAACAGATGTTATCGAACTTAGCCAGTGCTTGAGTGAGAGAGTGAACCGTGCGGCCGTATTTAAGGTCACCAACGAACGCCACATTAAGGTTGTCTAGGCGGCCTTGTGTCTCAGCGATAGAGAATAGATCAAGCAGGGTTTGTGTTGGGTGTTGGTTAGCACCATCACCAGCGTTGATTACAGGGACACCGTTAGAGAACTCAGACGCTAGGCGCGCTGCACCTTCTTGAGGGTGACGCATTACGTAAGCATCAACGTAGGAAGAGATAACCTGTACTGAGTCTGCTAGCGTTTCGCCTTTTTTCGCCAGTGAGGTGTTACCGCCGCTGTCGAAACCAATCACATCACCACCGATGCGTTGAATCGCAGTTTCAAAAGAGAGACGAGTTCGCGTTGAAGGTTCGAAGAAGCAGCTAGCCACAACTTTGTTCTTGATAAGTTCTGGGTTTGGTTCTGCTTTAAGCTGACCAGCCGTTTGAACAATTAATTCTAGCTCTTCACGAGAAAGCTCTGGAATTGAGATGATGTGCTTTTGATAGAGCGAATTCGCCATGATCTTCTTCCCCACAATAATGTATTGGCCACAAAAAAGCCCCCCATAATGGGAGGCTTTAAAAAAGTGCTGAAAAGCAGAATAGACCGCCTGGCAAGCATGCTAGCTTACGAGCAATATTAGGTGTTTTCACAATTTTATTATGTGTGATCACAATATTGGTTGGCGTCATTTTCACTACTCTCAGACAAATTGCCGAGAATTATACGCTTTCAATTTGTGAGCGCAAGCGATTACATCAAGCTTTTGTTTACTTTCACTATTCTCAATTAACCGAGTGTTGCGACCATAACGGCTTTGATGGTGTGCATGCGATTTTCTGCTTCATCAAACACAATAGAGTAGTCAGATTCAAACACTTCATCCGTCACTTCCAAACCGTTCATACCATATTTATCAGCTACTTGCTGACCGATAACGGTCTCATTATTGTGGAAAGCGGGTAAGCAATGCATGAATTTCACTTGAGGGTTGCCCGTCAGTTTAATCACATCCATATTCACTTGATATGGTTTCATCACTGCCACACGTTCATCCCAAGCTTCTGGTGCTTCGCCCATCGATACCCAAACATCGGTGTAGAGGAAGTCACAGCCTTTTACGCCTTCAGCAACGTCTTCAGTCAGCGTGATTTTAGCGCCGGTACTTTGCGCGATAGCTTGGCACTCTTCGACAAGTTGTTCTTCTGGCCAGAAGGCTTTTGGCGCGACAAGACGAATATCCATGCCCATCTTGGCAGCTCCTACTAATAGAGAGTTACCCATATTGTTACGAGCATCACCCAGATAAGCAAAGCTGATTTGATACAGCAGTTTACCGCGACCGTGTTCTAACATGGTCAGGAAGTCAGCCAAGATCTGAGTTGGGTGAAATTCATCAGTAAGGCCATTCCACACTGGAACGCCAGCATAAGCGCCAAGGTCTTCGACGATACTCTGACCAAAGCCACGGTACTCGATGCCATCGTACATACGACCTAATACGCGTGCAGTATCTTTCATTGATTCT
>NZ_MCYD01000898.1:0-2998 GCF_002876325.1 Vibrio sp. 10N.261.52.A1 | reverse complement strand
TCTTTTTTAAACCATTGACCTGACCTTGTATCTTACTAACTCGGGCCTTTAGTTTTTTCTGATCTTTGGCTGTATGTGACATAACGTAGGTACTCAAGGTAATTAAAAACAAGCGGTTAACTTGTAATGTAGCACTTTAGCGATACTGGGGGGTAGCTTTTCAGTACCCGTTATTACGCCCCCTAGACAAGGGGGTGTTTAAATGACCTACTGATTTATTTTGCATGGTGCTGCAAGTGCTCGATAAAAGCAGGAACCCTCTTCGCTATATGTTTTCTTGAGGCATAAAACGCATACAGAACTAAGTCTGCGGGCTGATATTCGAGCTCCACGATTTCTAATTCACCAGCTTCAACCTCTTCACGACAAAACTCAGCTGGTAGTATCGCAAAGCCTAAACCGGCCAATGCTCCAGCTTTAGCAAGCTGACCACTGTTGACCTTAAATGATGATTTGACTCGCTGTGTTACCCATTCACCATGATCGTCTATAAATACCCAAGGCGTTCCGTTCAATGCGGTAAAGCTACTGATACAGGACACGTGTTTTAGATCTGTAATCTGAAACGGTTTTGAGCAGGTTTGAAGAAGTTTAGGTGAAGCAACGACTGCACTCGGCCAACGTTGGATTTCTTTGGCGATCCAGCTGTTATCTTCTAACTTTCCTCGATGAAAACTGACAATAACGTCAAAGCCGTCGATCAAGTCCTCTTTTGGACTAATGCTGGTATCACAACACAGTGATATGGATGGGTACTGGTTGCAAAAGGCAATGACAGCTTGAGCTAATTCGGCAGAGTCCGGCATTAAGATGTTTAACTGCCCCTGCACCTCTTGAGAGTGTTGTGTGACCTCTTCTATCGCCTGGTTGAGTTTATCCAACAAGGGCTGCGTGCGCAGATAAAGATGCTCTCCAGCTTCCGTTGGAGCAATACGACGCGTGCTTCTCACAAACAGTCTTACGTCTAGTTGTTGCTCTAACAACGCAATATGTCGGCTAACATTTGAAGTCGGTAAACACAGAAACTCTGCCGCTCTTTTGAAGCTATTATTCTCATAAACACAATGAAAACTCTTTAGCCATTGCTGATCAATTTTATCTAGCATATCTCCTCACAGATAATCCCATATTATTGGACTATAAAGCCAAATATTGCCACTTTATTACCAAAATCAGGCTTATACAATATTCATCACTCGAACGATGGGAATAAAGGTTATCCATGAGCTGGCTAGAAAAACTATTGAATAAGAATAACTTAAAAAGTAATCGTAAAGCGTCAGTCCCAGAAGGTGTCTGGATCAACTGCCCTTCTTGTACTCAAACCTTGTACCATATCGCACTCAAGGAAAACCTACAGGTGTGTCCAAAATGTGGGCATCACATGCGCATGACAGCACGTCTTCGTTTAGACACATTTCTCGATAACAGCGAACGTACGGAGTTAGGGGATCAACACTACCCAAAAGATCTACTCAGCTTTAAAGACAACAAACGCTATACCGAGCGACTGGCCTCTGCACAAAAAAGTACAGGAGAGGAAGATGCACTGCTCGTGATGAAGGGCGAGATACTTGGAATGCCAGTTGTCGCATGTGCTTTCGAATTTGCTTTTATGGCAGGGTCAATGGGATCCGTTGTAGGCGCTCGATTTGTCGATGCAGTCAATAAAGCAATTGAATCAAACTGCGCACTGGTATGTTTTTCAGCGTGCGGGGGCGCGCGCATGCAAGAATCACTCATGGCATTGATGCAAATGGCGAAAACCAGCGCTGCGCTCAAACGATTGTCTGAAGCTAAACTGCCCTATATTTCGGTACTAACAGACCAAACCTTTGGCGGTGTCTCAGCCAGTTTAGCAATGCTGGGTGACATCAATATCGGTGAGCCTAAAGCGAGAATCGGTTTCGCGGGCCGAAGAGTCATTGAACAAACGGTGCGGGAAAAGCTACCTGACGGTTTTCAACAGAGTGAATTCTTACTCGAACATGGTGCTTTAGACATGATTGTAGATAGGCGTGACATGCGTAAAAAAGTGGCAAGACTTATAGCCATGATGACCAATACCACCCATCAAAAAGCGTGAGCTGAAAGAGCGAAGGCGCTTAATGTAGAGCAGCTCTAAGCCCTAATTATTTTTCCACGATTGATTTAACCACTGCCCCACTCGATTACTTGTTCAGAGGGGGCAGTGTAACCTAACAGCTCAGTATCACTGCGGACACGAGTACAAGGTCAATTATACCGTGGCACTCTTATTTTGAAGATATTCAAGGTATTGATTTAAAACCTCTATATCATCGGACCGCTCGAGTGCTTTTGGATGAGTTTTACGAATCGTATCAATACTATTTTTCACATCCAAATATGATAAAACGGCTTGTTCGGATTCGATGGAAGGTTTGACGTAAGCCTTAGTCCCCTCAAGCACATTACTTAGGTCTAAACGGCTCTCGTTGAACATTTGTTTCATTATCACTGCAGACTTAACCATACCAGAGCGACCATCACCTAACGCACAGTGGACCAACACATTCCCTTCGCGTGTACTCAATAAGTCCAGAACCCGATTCGCTATACCATCGATATCTTCACTTGAAGGCTGTGTAAGGGCTTTGATTGAAAAGAAGTCCTTGATGTATGTCGTCTTGTTAGAGATATACTCGATATTGTGGCTTGCTAACTGCTTAGTTAGCGATACGATCTCTCTTGCCGACATGCCAGAATCAAGGGAGATCAATGCCGAGACATTATTTTGTTTCAGGTTCTCACAAAACGTCATCAGCTGCGCGCCAGTAGAATAGTTTTTATTAGGTCGGCCAATCGAACCAATTCTAAGCTCAGGGTGAATGTGAATGTTCTCAACTTTCCCCTTGGTGCTAGTGGCCTTTTGAACGACAGTTTTTTTGAATATCGGCTTCTGAACACCTTTTATCTTGTGCTTTGCAGGGGTAGATTGGCTAAACTTCGTGCCACTCCAGTCTACCTGGGTTGGTAC
>NZ_MCYD01000897.1:0-945 GCF_002876325.1 Vibrio sp. 10N.261.52.A1 | reverse complement strand
CTCAACGTCACATGTCGATGTTCCTGTGTACCGTCAAATTACGATACCAAACCCGCAGAATTCAGCTTGGTGGAAGTATGCGGATGACATCGTCAACGGTGCTAATCCCAAAGGGCCAGTCGGAACCATTAAAAGTAGCCGTTATTTGTCCTGTAGTTTTCACAAAGGTTTTATCGAAGGCGCTTGTTTTCCCGTTTACAAAAATACAGAGGGAATTCTGAATTTTGTTATTCGTCGGGCTCAAGGTGTCAATATTAGTGCCTTCAGTGGTTACAATAGTACCAACCTTGCTAATCGCTTAGATGAAACTACCGTTAGGCTTCTGAACTTAAATGATCCCTCTATTAATAGCGTTGCGAGCTATGAAAAGAAATACGTTAACGATGTAATCGAAAAGAGTAAGACTCTATATTTTGAACATCGTCGTAGAAATAAAATGAAGCAAGGGTTTGAGAACATGGCAAAGCTTATGGGGTTTAAGAGCAATGATTCAGCCATTGCTGTTCAAGCCGAGTTTTTATTACCACCTTCAGCTCAACTATCTGTAGACCGTATAGTCAAAAAACCAGCCTACTCAGGCGCAGCCAATGTACCTGTATTAGAAGTACATTGTACCTACGTAAGAAGCACAGAAAAGTCCAATGGCTTACCGCAAGTTTTGGCTCCGAGCGAGCAATCTATGTTCCTTGGTCCGACTAAACTTTACCCCGCAAATAGTTGATTTCATGTAAGCGTGACAAGCTAAGTTGGGTAGAGGGTGGCATTGCAGGTCGGTAATTGAATCTCCAATGCTCAATGTCTTCGCAACAGCTTCTTAATAGACAAAAGACTCTAAATAAAAACCTCTGTTCACGCTGAGCGTAATCAGAGGTTTTTTGTATTAGCAGCCTATAAGCAATTAGCAATTTATCACCGATCGAGGTGTGTATGTAGTGGCATAGTGAA
>NZ_MCYD01000896.1:0-4125 GCF_002876325.1 Vibrio sp. 10N.261.52.A1 | reverse complement strand
CAGGATTGTTTATTGGTATTTCAGTATAAGAATCAGGTCAAAGTCATAACTTGTCCTCCAAATGAGTAGTTGATAAAAATTAACACACTGTGTTTACGGTTCTTACTATCTAGCTTGAATCATAGTTGAAGAAATCCCTTTCTATACCTAGAATAGGGATTTCCACCGGTTTATGCGTAATAATGCTGGCCCTCAGATAGCTTAAGGGGGGGCTTTTTGTGTTTCATGTTATCCTTTTTCACTATTCCGACTAATTAGAACAACTGTTGCCATTAGGGATACCACTGCCTAAGAACTCACCCCTAATTTGTTCGACATCTTTTAGGTATAGGTTGTTGGCTTGGTCTGCCTCATCGAAGTTGTTGAGGGTGACATTCCATGTCGAGAATGGAGTTGGTTGGAAGTACGCATATTCGAACTTATTCGCCACTGCGCCATCTGTGATGATGCTAACGTCATTGGTGGTTGGGTCATCCAAGCGGTAGTAAAACGCTCGTGAGACTGGATTAGAACTGAATTGGTAATCCTGATCCTGATAGCGGTCGGCATAGTTACCTGAACTCGATATTTCAAGGTTGAGTTGCTTGCCATAAGGTAAGTTTTCCCCTTCTAAGAACACACGTACAGTAGAGAGTCTGACTCGGTCGAATGAACATAGTTGTGCCTGACCTAATGGAATAGTGAAGTTCAACTCGCCAGTGGTTGCGAAGCTATCGAGCTGCTCTTGGCTAGAGATGGTGTAGTTGTCGATAGTGAAGTCTTGTGGTGCTGGCTGGAATGAAGAGAGTGCATTCACATACTCACTTTCTATGGACGCAAGGTCAAACTGGTAGTCCAAGTAACTTTTATTCAACGAAGGTGTTATCTCACTTGGTTTCAATGCCCAGTATTCGTATGCCTGAACATAGTTAGACAAAGCCACATACATTGGTCGTTTGAAGTGCATTAGCACTCGTGAAAGCTCACGCTCGATGGAGTCGAAACCTTCGCTGTCTACCTGATAACTCTCAATGGAGTCACTCAATCTTTGCTGTTGATTAGCGGTGACGTTTTTGGTCAATAATAGGTCGACGAGTTTGGCTTGCTCTTGCGCAAAGTTAAGCTGAGTGGTGTTAATGGCTTTGCCTAATAGCACCTGTTTTTCGAGTTCGACTAGGTATTGTCTTGCGCCTTTAATTCCCAAGCTATCAGCAAGCCTTAAATTACTGCGGATCTCGGTGATCATCAGATCCCAAGCTAGATTGCTCTCATTCAAAGTCGGAATATTAAAGTCAAAGCCATCCATCGCTTCGGAGATTTTATGAAGTTTGATGGTCGATTTCACATCGGCGGTGAGCTGTGCGATGCCCGAAATGGTCTTGGTAACGCTATCAATGATCCCCGTGACTGATTTTATATTGGTGACTAAGTTTTTCGCTTTATCCAGTGCTTCTGGCGTTTTAGCCAACTGCTCGGTGAGGTCGTTCACACCAGATAGATTCCCTGTGAACACACCACTGACGGCACTGCCAATCTCTGCGATGGCTTTGAAGATAGCCAAGGCTGCATTGAGCTCTTGCTGAGTTTTCCAGTTTTCCACGCCGACCAAGTAAGTGGTTCTTGCACTCAGTGTCACAAGCTCCTGAGCTTTGTATTGGCTGTCGATTTCGGTCAGGCTGTCGCCTATTTTGTCGATGTTGGATTGGGTTTGATTGATGATCGAGTCTTGTGCTCTGAGAACGTCTTCAACGTTAGCGAGTGCTAACTTCGCAGCTTCAATCTTGTCTTCGATCACCGTACTTCTGTCTTGAATGATATCCCACTGCGCTTGATACGCGATCATTGCGTTCAGGTACGCTTCGTATTTGCCTTGGTAGAGTACCTTGTCGAGATAAGGCACATAGTTGCTCTCTTTAGTACTAAAACTAATGAACTGTTTGAAGGCTACGGTTTGGAGGTATAGATCTGAAAGGATAGGGTCATCTTCCACCACAGAGCCTGCGTGACGCAAACTCTGCTCAATCCAGTTAATCAGTTCGAGGCTAAGTTCTGGGTTGGTGTCGAATAAGCTGGCAGCCATATCAAAAGAGCGGTTAACAATGTCGGTAAAAGGTGTGGTCGCCAGTTTCATTTGCCCAGTAATGTTCGAGTCGATGGTGGTTCTGCGGTAGTGTTCTCCTGCTAATACCACAGAGGTTCCATCGCCATCTTCTGCTGAAAGGGCATCTCGTGTAATGCTGCCATCGTTTTGGAAAGCGAGGACATTAATTGGAGTTTCGATCTCTCCTGCAATCACAGTCACTGATGCCGCAGCACCTTGTTGCCCGAGAACGAAAGTCGGGGCGCCTTGTCCGACAATTTTACGGGCAAAAATGAGAATGTTTTGGTTATTCACCACCAAGTTGAAGTTTTCTGGAACCTCAATGGTATCGGCAAAAACGACGATCTTGGAGGGCTTAGTCACGTAAAGGTTCTGCTCTGCAACCCAGTCACTGAGGTTGATGTGGAGATCCGACGTAGAGCGAGAGAGAACATCGACATCTGAATAGGCAGACTGAACCCAAGTTGGGTATTCGATGGAATTAGGCAAGTTATTAAGCTCTAGCCAGTCACTAGCAAAAGCTTGTGGAGATAATGAAAGAGAAATAATAATCGGTAGAATTCTCATATTAATGTCCTGTCGAAATGAGTATTAGCCAAATTTTGGGTAGCAGAAACCAACACCTTATTTTTCATAAGGCGTGGGGTTCTGTTGTTAGTTTGTTTTTATTGGTCTTACAGGTTTAACTTATAGCGAGGCTTCGCTTTGCCGAGCTATTTGTCGATGGGTATGGACTACTCCATTTCTTGAATATAAGCATTATTTGCAAATGCCTTCGCTTTCTCGCTGATGTTATTCCAGTTCATTTCTGCAACCGATGTATTGGCTAATGCACCGATAGCACCAAGCATTGCGTCGTCTTTCATGATGTCGGCATTGTTTTGAGCTTCATCCAATGCAGCAAGCAGTGATGTGAAGTCGGTGTTCATTTGCTGCCAATTTAACTTCAGCTTATTAATATGTGGGATAGCGTCTTCAATTTGCTGAGATATAAGATCAATGCTTTCTGAAGAGCGATGGTAAGAGTTATATACCTTTTGTGTGTAAGACAATTGTTCTTCTAAATCTTTAACTTCATTTTGCAGTTCGTTGCGAAGCTTACGCGCTTTCTCTGCTTTATCTCCGTAGACACCCATAATTGGTACGGCTACTAAAGGGAACCACGCGTAGGTGACGGCAGTAGAGGCAACCGTGACATAGTGCGTGTAGTCTTTGTTGAGTTGTTCGATTCGGGCATTGATATCGTTCACTTGCTGTTGAAGTACGCTGCCATCATCCGTTAGATACCCGTTATGGGTCCCTTCCAACACTTCAAGTTGTAGCTTTTGCGTGTCTAGTTGCGCAGAAAAGTCCAACAAGTTGTCACCCACATCGGACACCTCTTGCTGGTATCTCAATGAAAAGTTTTGCAGGCTTTTCAGATAAGCAATCGCCATTTTTCGGTTGCGTTCAACAGCCTCGATATCTTCCGGTAAGGGTGAAAATGCTTTTGCCAACATCTCATTAAGGGCGTCGCTCAAAGGGGTGAGCATGTAGTCTTTGATTTGTACGTAGTTCGCTAGGCTCAATGAGAGGTTCACGATGCTTGGATACAGGTCCTTTTTCCAGTAGAAAGCGGTGTCATGGATATTGGAATATTGCTGAACTAGGGCTTGGAAGTTAGAAAAAGGGATGTCGTTAGGAATGCTAAAAGCCGATTTCATGCTGGTTTCTGTGACGGGCAGTGCCAGTGCTCCCTCGACATACGCTTGAATCTGATACCACTCTTGCTGTTTGAGGATGAAATTGTCGGTTTCTAGATCGATAAAAACGCCATTTTCACCGGTGATCGTATCGTAGGTGATTTGAGGTATGTTCTGTTCGGCTGACGCTTGATTGACTTGAATTGGCGCTGCTTGAGAAGTGAAAGCAAAAGAGGAAAGCAGTCCAATCGAGATCGAAGATAATACCAGCGTTCGTGTGATTTTTTTCATGTTTTATCCCTGTTAGATTTGTTATTAGCTTTTCTAGAGACAATAAAATCCCCTACCATGAAATGGTGTTCC
>NZ_MCYD01000895.1:5674-6700 GCF_002876325.1 Vibrio sp. 10N.261.52.A1 | reverse complement strand
AGCTATAAAATTAACAAAATAAAAGCCGCTTAAAAAAGCGGCTATAAAACTATTTTTTAAGTGCTTGTTGTTTAAGCTTTCAGCGCACGTTCGCCACGGGCGATGCCCACAACGCCACTGCGTGCCACTTCAAGTACTTCAGTCACTTCAGACAACGCTTGAATGAAAGCATCCAGCTTTTCACTCGTACCCGCCATTTGCACTGTATATTGAGAAGCCGTCACATCAACGATCTGACCACGGAAGATATCCGCTGTGCGTTTCACTTCTGCACGAGCAAAACCGCTCGCACGTACTTTAACCATCAAGAGCTCACGCTCGATGTGTTCAAGCTCAGACACCTCTTGCACTTTTAGTACATCGATCAGCTTGTGCAGTTGCTTTTGAATCTGTTCAAGCTGCATTTCGCTCGAGTTGGTCGTCACGTTCAAACGAGAAAGCGTTGGATCATCGGTTGGCGATACGTTCAACGACTCAATGTTGTAGCCACGTTGAGAAAACAAACCAACAACACGAGAAAGCGCACCCGGTTGGTTTTCCATTAGTAGTGAAATAATGTGTCTCATATTATGTTCTCTCCGTTTTGCTTAGCCACATGTTATCCATACCCTCGCCCTTAATCTGCATTGGGTATACGTGCTCGGTATCATCCACACTGATATCGACAAATACCAAACGGTCTTTCATCGCCAGTGCTTTTTCCAAACCTGATTCCAGTTCATCTGGAGATGAAATGCGCATACCTACGTGGCCATAAGCCTCTGCGATGGCAGCAAAATCAGGAACAGAGTCCATATATGAGTTAGAGTGGCGACCTTGATAAACAATGTCTTGCCACTGTTTTACCATTCCTAAGAAACGGTTGTTTAGGTTAATAATCTTAACTGGGATATTGTATTGCAGCGCCGTAGACAACTCTTGGATATTCATCTGAATACTGCCATCACCGGTTACCACTACTACTTCTTCATCTGGCTTAGCAAACTTAACACCCATGCCAGCAGGCAGACCAAAGCCCATAGTGCC
>NZ_MCYD01000895.1:0-4893 GCF_002876325.1 Vibrio sp. 10N.261.52.A1 | reverse complement strand
AAAGCCCATAGTGCCTAGGCCACCAGAGTTAATCCAACGGCGCGGTTTATTAAATGGGTAGTATAACGCTGCGAACATTTGATGTTGACCAACGTCAGAAGCAACGTAAGCATCGCCATTGGTTACTTTGTGCAGAGCTTCAATAACTTGCTGCGGCTTAATGCACTCAGAAGACTTTTCATACGCTAAGCAGTTACGATCTTGCCACTGCTTGATTTCACTCCACCAGCTTTCCAGAGCTTCAGCATCATTGGTGCCGCCTTGCTCAACCAGTAGATTAACCATGCTCTCTAGTACTTTTTCCGCAGAACCTACGATTGGTAGATCCACTTTCACGTTCTTAGAGATCGACGACGGGTCGATATCAATATGCATGATCTTCGCGTTTGGGCAGTACTTATCAAGGTTGTTGGTTGTACGATCATCAAAACGTACACCGACACCAAAAATAAGATCGGCGTTGTGCATCGCCATATTGGCTTCGTACAAACCGTGCATGCCAAGCATGCCTAGAGAGTTCTTGTGCGTGCCCGGGAAGGCACCAAGCCCCATTAAAGTGCTTACTACAGGTAAATTCAATGCTTCAGCCAATTTGATCAGCTGTTGATCGGCCTCAGAGATAACCGCACCGCCACCGACATAAAGTACTGGCTTTTTCGCTTCAAGAAGTGCCTTTAGTGCCTTCTTAATCTGACCTTTATGACCCGTAACCGTTGGGTTGTACGAACGCATCTTGATCGTTTCTGGGTATTGATAAGGAAGCTTAATTTGCGGATTTAATACATCTTTTGGCAAGTCGATAACCACAGGACCAGGACGTCCTGTCGTTGAAATATAGAATGCTTTTTTTAGAACTTCAGGGATATCTTCCGCTTTCTTAACTAGGAAGCTGTGTTTAACTATCGGGCGAGATACACCCACGATGTCACACTCTTGGAAGGCATCATTACCAATGAGATTGTTTGGTACGTTACCTGAGATAACGATCATTGGAATCGAGTCCATGTACGCCGTTGCGATACCTGTTACGGTATTGGTTGCGCCAGGACCAGAACATACCAGTACTACACCAGGCTTGCCGGTAGAACGAGTATAGCCGTCTGCCATATGGGTAGCGGCTTGTTCGTGTCGTACTAATACGTGTTTGATTTCATCAGTTTTCGCATGCAGCGCATCATAGATATCAAGTACAGAACCACCTGGGTAACCAAAGATTTGTTCTACACCCTCTTCAATAAGAGACTGCACCACCATCTCAGCGCCGGATAACATTGCTGTTTCAGGTTTTGTTGTCATATTGCTCTCCTCACCAGTTTCCAAGCACATTTGGTGAACGTGTTGGGCTGGTTTTTCATAGTCTAGGGCTTATTCGTAGCCTAATTCGAAATACTTCCACTTTTTCGGCTATGGCTGTCTGTCGTGATAACAACAAACAGTGATACGAAACAACTTTAACGCTTTATTATCATCCGGTCTAACACCTGTTAATCGACAATTATGCCAAAAAACCAACTATCAGCTTAAAGCATCAAACAAAACCTAAGCAGAGTTAAATAACCAGTTACAAACACTACAAACAAAGACAAAAAAAGCACTTAATATTTATATAAATGACTAATTATCGATAAATGAAGCGCTTTCCTGTGTGCGTCTTCGCACATTATTCCAAGCCTTAAGGCATGAAAAATCCCCCTAAAATGCAATCACATTCGTAGGGGGATTTTTAAACAACTGAAAATTTATCTCAGCAGAAATCTACTTATCTTTCGACTTTTCAGTGTACATTTCTTCGATTTCGTCTTGATACTTGTCGTTGATAACTTTACGACGCAATTTCTGAGTTGGCGTCAGTTCGCCATCATCCATCGAAAATGCTTTTGGTAATAGCTTGAACTTCTTCACTTGTTCAAACTTAGCCAATTCTTGCTGCAAGTCATTCACACGCTTCTCAAGCATCTCAACGATCTGATGGTGCTTAATCAATTCAACGCGGTCGTGGTACTTGATATTCAATTCTTTAGCGTACTCTTCAAGAGAGTCGTAACACGGAACAATCAGTGCAGAAACGAATTTACGCGTATCAGCAATAACGGCAATCTGTTCAATGAAGTGGTCTTTACCGATCGCGCCCTCTACTACTTGCGGTGCAATGTACTTGCCACCTGAGGTTTTCATCAGCTCTTTGATACGGTCGGTAATAAACAGGTTACCATTTTCATCAAAATGACCCGCATCTCCGGTTTTCAAGAAACCATGCTCGTCGAACGTTTTCGCTGTCTCTTCTGGCATTTTGTAGTAACCACGCATTACCATTGTGCCGCGAACAAGAATCTCATTCTGCGCACCAATTTTCACTTCCGCGCCCGGCATCGCCATACCAATCGAGTCAGGGTTAAAGCAGCGGTCATCCCAGCACGAAACCGTTGCTGTGGTTTCAGTCATGCCGTAACCAAGTTTTACGTTAATGCCGATAGCGTGGAAAAAACGACCAATGGTTTCATCGAGCTTCGCACCACCACATGGCATGAAGTTGATGTTACCGCCAAGCAGCGCTCGCAATTTAGATAACACAAGCTTATCAGCTAGTGCATGGCTCTTCTTCAGCATCAGTGATGGTGTGCGACCTTCTTGGTGACAAACCGACAGCTTCGCGCCCATGTTTACTGCCCAAGTAAATAGCACTTTACGGATAAACGGCGCTTTCGAAACCTTCTCGTGAATCGCTGAGAAGATTTTCTCGTAGAAACGTGGAACCGCACACATCACGGTCGGCTTCACGTCGCTCAGCGCGTCACGCACCTGCATAGTATCTTGCAGGTAACAGTTGGTTGCGCCTTTGTAGAGCACGTAGAAAGTCCACGCACGCTCAAATACGTGAGATAAAGGTAAGAAACACAATGAGACATCGTCTTTCGTTAAGCTCAAGCGCTCATCGTGCCCTTCTAGTTGATAGCCAACATTGGTGTAATCAAGCATTACGCCCTTAGGTTGACCTGTAGTACCAGAGGTATAGATAAGAGTCAGTAAGTCGTCCATGCTTGCGTCAGCAAGACGAGTATCAAGTTCAGCTTGCTGAGCCTCAACACCGCGCGCCATGAAATCAGTCCAAGATACCGCAAAGCTATGGCCTTGAAGATCGATATCATCAGACATCGCGACAACCACTTCTAGCTGTTCGCACTCTTCAAATAGGCTCACGGCCGCGTCAAATTGGACTTGCTCACCAACGAATAAGATCTTCACATCCGCATTTTGGATGATGTAAGACGACTGCGCTGCTGTGTTGGTTGGATAAATCGGCACAGTCACAAGACGAGCTTGTAAAGATGCAAAATCTGCCACGGTCCATTGAGGCATATTGTTTGAATAGATACCGATCTTATCTTGAACTCTCAGTCCCTGAGCCAATAGTGCTAATGAAAGCGTATCGATTTGTTGTCCAAACTGCTGCCAGCTAATACCTTGCCATACATTATCTACTTTGTGCTTCAAAGCTGTACGGTTGCCGCCTTGGGCAATTTGGTCACGAAGTCTTTTTACGATATGAAAATCTAAATTGGCCATCTCTTTACCTTTGGCTTACACCTGTAAGCTTTTTTGAGCGCACAAGTGTACCTCTGATCATGGAAAAGGCAACTGATGAAGCTCAAAGTTATAAGTAATAGTACGTATCACGCTAAGTTTTCTATCAACAAAAATAGCAGGTACAAAAAAGCCCCAAGCCAGACTCCCAGCTTAGGGCTTATAAATCATAGAGTTTAGTGCTTAGTTAAGCGCCACTACTTCGCCACAGATCATCATCAGCTGATCTCGTAACCAAATGTGTCCCTTATCTTTTTCACTTGATTCGTGCCAGCTTAGGTAGCCAGAGATTGCCGCATTATCGAATGGGAAATCTAGAATCTGTAGGTTCTCTTTGTTTGCTGCGTGCTCTACCATCCAGCGAGGTGCAATCGTCACTAACTCTGATTGACCAACAACGTAAAGTACGTTGCTTAGGCTCGTACCTTCGTAGAAAGGCATGCAATCTAGGTCACGGTATGCTTGCTCAGAGAAGCTGCGTTGGCCGTGAATGCGAGACAGTTTAGCGTGCTTCTCGTTCAATAGCTCTTCAGCTGTCACTTCACCGTTAATGCGTGGGTGAGAAGACGAAGCAACCACAACCAATTCGTCTTGGAAAATCTCAGTACTTGAGAAACCTTGCTCATCAAAGCGAGCGTAATCGATCACGAAGTCGATTTCTTGGTAGCGCATACGCTCAGAAAGTTGACGATCAAATTCAGCATCCATGTGCAGTTTAACGCTAGGTGCTTGCTCGTTGATAGTCGACATAATCTTAGGTGCAAAACGCATGTCACAAGGGCTACAAATCGCAAGCTTGAACAGGCGAGAAGACGACTCTGGAGAGAACACAGAGCTTGGTAATTCGTTGCGTACTAGTTGAAGCGCTTGGCGGATAGGACCGAACAACTGACGTGCACGTTGAGTCGGTTGAATACCACGACCCTGGCGCATAAATAGTTCGTCGTTAAACATCACTTTCAAGCGAGCCACAGCGTTACTTACAGCCGGCTGAGACATACCTAAATTGTGAGCTGCACGTGTAATGTTTTGCTCTTGCATTACTGCATCAAATACAGTCAAAAGGTTTAAGTCTACTCCACGAAGTGTGCTTTCCATTCTGTAGCTAGCAATAGCACTCATTGCGTCTTTTTTATCTAACATTCAAGTTGCCTCTTGTCGGTACGACAGCGTTAAATTTGTAATGGTATGGGAATAGATAACCACTAGTTCTTATATTTATCAGACCGATGTGTTTCGGATTACCACTACTATTAACCAATACATCCCTAGCTACCAACAAGATTGATAAAGAATAATTTTATTTTACCT
>NZ_MCYD01000894.1:0-281 GCF_002876325.1 Vibrio sp. 10N.261.52.A1 | reverse complement strand
TACCGACACATCCAGTGCAGTCGTTGGTTCGTCAGCAATAAGCAGCTCTGGCTCGTTAATCAGTGCCATCGCAATCATCACACGCTGACGCTCACCACCAGATAACTCATGCGGATAAGCTGAAATTTTTTGCTCGGGATAACGGATTCCTACTTTAGATAGCCACTCTATCGCCAAGGCTTGTGCTTTGTTGGTGCGCATACCGCGATGTATCGCGAGGGTTTCAACCAACTGCTTGCCGATTCGATGAAGCGGATTCAATGACACCATAGGTTCTTGGA
>NZ_MCYD01000893.1:0-3144 GCF_002876325.1 Vibrio sp. 10N.261.52.A1 | reverse complement strand
ACCGATGTTACCTTCTTGAACGAGATCAGCCATAGGCAGCCCGTAGCCAGAGTAACCTCTTGCAACGTGCACCACGAATCGTAGGTGTGAAAGGATCAAGCCTTTCGCAGCGTCGATCTCACCTTTGTAATGTAATCGCTCTGCAAGTCCACGTTCCTCTTCAGGCGTCAGCATTGGGTAGCTGTTCGCTGAGCGGATATAGCTGTCTAAACTATCTTGTGTGACTAAAGCCATTTGATACGCTTGGTTTGCCATTCGGTTCCTCATCAATCTCTGATCTGGAGTAGTACATCTATTAAAACCCAACAATCTTGAACCTAAAATGAACAGGTTTCAAGAAGGGGGAAGTAATTATGCATAATCAATTCGTCTATACAAGGCAAAAACTGGTTAAGAAGTGCCTATTTTTCGTCTAAATATGACTCTATTCACCTAAACAGGTTCAATTTCTTTTAGGTGACGCTGTGCAGAAAGCTTCGCAGCCACACTACCCAGCAGGGTTCCAACGATCAAAAACAGTAATGATTCATCCCAGCTTAGGCCAATTAAGCGGAAGTGGCTGTCGTAAAGCTGAGCCAAGTCATCCACTGCGCTGTTCAGTAACACGGTAATTAATGCCGTCATTACCCATGCGCTAATCGAGCCTAATACGCCGAACCACATACCTGAATATAGATATGGTCGAAGAATGTAGCTGTCGGTGGCACCAATCAGCTTCATGGTTTGAATCTCTTCCTTATGCGCCAACACATTAAATCGTAATGTGTTGCCGATAATCAAAAACACAGCGCCCAACATCAATACCGTTAGGGTAATGACGATGACAGCGGCTAGCGCTTTAATCGCGTCTAATCTTGCTAACCAATCTTCGTCTAAACGAACATCAGTCACTAATTCTTGTTTTTTAACTTGGCCTGCCAGCTCTTTGATTTGAGCATCGCTTTGTACGCTGGGTGTTATCACTAACACGCCTGGCAGTGAATAGTCGTCGAGAATAGTTAGGGCATCATCAAAGCCAGAATACTGGCTGAGGTCAGCAAGCCCTTGTTGAGGTGAAATGTACTCCACCAGCTCAACTTGGTCCCAACTTTCGATTTCATCTTTAAGCACCATCACTCGAGGCTCGGGAATGCCATCCTCTACATAAGCACTAATTTGTGACGGGCTTGTGACATCTTTTGCCACTTCACCTACGTTTTTACCTAGTAGGTACAAACACGCAGGCATTGCTAAAGCCATAGAAATAACTGCAAGCGTCAGTAAGTTGCCCAACGGACGTTGCCACATCTGCGAGAACGATGACTTAGCTTGCTTCCAATGCACCACGAAGAAACCGTCACTTGAAGTGCGGTTTGCAGCGCGATTAGATTGAGGTTTTTTGATGCGCTTATTAGCGGCCATAGTCTTCAACCTCACTCAAAAAGCCTTGGTTTAATTCAAGATGACGGTATTGAGGGCGAGTGTTCACTAACCCGATATCGTGCGTCGCTAGGATGATCGTCACACCGGCACGGTTAAACTCTTCAAACAGTCGCAATACGCGGTTAGATAATTCCGGGTCTAGGTTACCCGTAGGCTCATCCGCAAGCAGCAGAGTTGGACGGTTTACCACAGCGCGGGCAATGCCCACTCGTTGCTGTTCACCACCAGAAAGCTGGCTTGGCAAACAGCGTGCTTTATCTAATAAGCCAGTCTTGTCCAACGCAGCACTGACTCGGCGCTTTATTTCATTTTCAGAAATAGATTCGATACGCATAGGCAGAGCAACGTTATCAAAGATAGAGCGATCCATCAGCAGACGGTGGTCTTGAAAAACAATCCCGATATTACGGCGTAAGAATGGGATGTCTTTAGCAGGAATACGAGTGATATCGTGATCGTTGAACCAGACACGCCCATCAGTCGGGCGCTCAATCGCGCAAATCAACTTCAGCAAGGTACTTTTACCTGCACCGGAATGCCCGCCTAAAAATGCCATCTCTCCACGTTTGAGATGGAAGTCCACTTTTTGGAGTGCTTGGCGTCCGCCTCGGTAGGCTTTGCTCACTTGCTGAAATTTGATCACCGAAAATTCCTCTTACGATCACTAATATCAAATTTAAAACGATAGCAGGTTAAGGATAAACCACTTTGCTACTCGCGTTACTCTTCGCGGCTGAATAGAGCTTCAATGAAGTCTTTTGACTCAAATGGACGCAGATCATCAATGCCTTCACCAACACCAATGTAACGAATTGGAATCTGGAACTGGTCAGCAATTGAGAAAATCACACCACCTTTCGCAGTGCCGTCTAACTTAGTTAGCGTAATACCGGTTACTGGTGCAACTTCACTGAATAGTTTCGCTTGGCTGATAGCATTCTGACCTGTACCAGCATCAAGTGTTAGCATGATTTCATGCGGTGCAGAGTCATCAATCTTCTTCATGACACGAACAATCTTGCGTAACTCTTCCATCAGGTTGCTCTTGTTCTGCAAACGACCCGCTGTATCGGCAATCACAACATCCACGCCACGAGCTTTAGCAGCTTCAATCGCATCGTAGATAACAGATGCACTGTCTGCGCCTGTGTGTTGAGCGATAACCGGCACATCGTTACGCTGACCCCAAACCTGAAGTTGCTCAACAGCTGCGGCACGGAAAGTATCACCCGCCGCTAGCATCACTTTCTTGCCTTCGTTTTGGAATTGTTTCGCTAGCTTACCGATAGTGGTTGTCTTACCAACACCATTCACACCAACCATTAAGATAACGTAAGGCGTTTTCGTAGTATCAACCACCAAGGGCTGTTCCACTTGGCTTAAGATGTCTGCCATCTCTTCTTTCAGCAGACCATAAAGCGCTTCGCCATCTTTTAGGTCATTGCGAGATGCTTTTTCTGTCAGGTTTTCAATGATCTTAACTGTGGTGTTCATACCCACATCCGCGATCAGCAGCTGCTCTTCTAGCTCTTCAAACAGATCATCATCGATTTTCTTGCCTTTGAACAAACCAAAGAAGCCTGCACCAATGTTTGCTTTAGTACGGCTTAGGCTACGCTTAAGGCGAGCAAAGAAGCTTTCTGTTGGCTTCTCTTGTACTTCTTCAACCTGAGCTTGAGGAACAACTTCTTGTTCCTGTTCTGCTTCTGCTTCTGCTTCTGC
>NZ_MCYD01000892.1:0-9852 GCF_002876325.1 Vibrio sp. 10N.261.52.A1 | reverse complement strand
AAAGAGAAAAGAGAAAAGAGAAAAGTGGTCACACATGGTGCTGATTGGCTTACCTCATTATTTCCAACACGCTTCTGGCTCTGAGACACCAGAGTGGTGTAGCTCCAAAATATCAGTCGTTGAATCTAAGCAGTCATCATTAGTTTGTGGGGCGTGCGGCTCAGCTTGAATAGTATAGGTGGTGCTGCTTGCTGAGATAGCGAGCGTGTATCGGCTTGTATCTGTATCACAAAAACTGCATGTCCCGGCGGAAATAATCCCTTGGGCTGCGGATGCATAATCGCCCATATATAGGGTTTCCATCTCTAATTGTATCTTGGTCATGTCGGCCAACGCGGTGACACGATGCGCCTTCATGACATGGTTGGTGTAACTCGGGTAGGCGATTGCCCCAAGTATTCCCACGATGACTACAGCCAGCAATAACTCGATCAATGTCATCCCTCTCATGCTTATGTTGTTGCTGTTGCATATATTTTTTCGAATCATCGCGAGTAGTTTCCTTTCATAACTCAGTACATTCTTCTCCGGTGGTAGCATCGCTGCAAGATTAAATACGGTTACGCACTGAATTACATAGGAATTTGGGAAATGACTCGCGGGTTTACTTTATTAGAGCTGTTAATAACGGTATCGGTACTGTCGATACTGATAGCGACGGCTGCCCCGAGTTTTAGTTCGGTGACTCAATCCGTCAAGATGCAGCGGTTGGCAGGTGAGTTCAATGGTTTCTTAATTCAGGCTAAGTCTGAATCGGTGAAAAGGAATCAGGATCTCTGGGTGCATTTCTCTACCGCAAAAAATGAAGTGCAATCGACTGGTGATTGGACGGTATGGTTGAAGCCGACGGAAGATCTCACAGGAGAAACTTTGCTGCAGTTGTCGGGTGAACCATTTCGCGATGTCTCGTTTTCTCACAACTACACAGGGGAAAGAATCAGCTTTGAGAGTGTCAGGGGGAGACCAGCAAGAGGCACGATCTACCTTTCTCCTAATGCATCTTCAACCGACCGTTTATTGATTAAATTATCTAGCCCTCCTGGGCGCATAAAAGTGTGTGGTGAGTCGAGTGCGCAGTATGGCTATGATGCGTGTTAAGCCTGTTGTGGTAGGACTCAGCAGGCAACAAGGCACTTCATTGGTTGAGTTAATGGTGGCCTCTGTGATTGGTATCTTCGCTATCTCGATTATCGGAAGTGTCTTTATTACAGGGCAGAGAATAGCCAAGGACAAAGGCATTGAGTTACTGCTGCTACAAAACCTAACCAGCACCATACAAGTGATGAAAGAAGACATTCAACGAGCGGGTTACGACGGCTCAAACGGTTACTCAATCAAGTTATCTGGTGCAGGCAATACGATTCAAGTGAGTGGTGGCGCTGCGGTGGGTTTTGTTTATTTCAGAGAGGGTTCGAGCGGCAATAAAAACCACCGCAATATTGTTTACCAAAAAAACGGCACCAAGCTGCAAATATGTGAGAAGGGCACTACAGTATCTGAGGCGATCCCCACGTTTGAACAGGTGACTGGCTGCTATTCATTGTTTGATGACACCATTATGGATGTCGATGAGTTCAATATTACGTCTCGGGTATTAGAGCAGAACTCGATAAAGAGCACGCTCACAGATATCAGTATAACCGCATCAATTCCAACTGCAGCGGTGACCAAGTCGGTATCTGTTTCCATTAAACAGAGGAATTGGCAATGAGGAGGTCTGCAAAGCAGCATGGCGTAGTGACTTTGTTGATTACATCTGTGCTTTTGCTTGGAGCCTTAGTCGTGACGCTAGGCTCCTATCGAAGCATCTTCCATCAGATGAAAGTGGCTCAAAATGAAGTTCAAGGCAGGCAAGCACATTGGCGATCGGAAGGTGGACTGGAGTGTACTTACGCTTATCTACTTGAACTAGATAAAAATGTTGCTGATATTCAAGATACCAGTACTCGCCCAGCAGACTTTGCAGACTGGTGCTCTCCTTATCAAAATCAGCCTCAAATAGATGTGTCGATTACTGCTAGTTCTAGTACATATTTGGTGACGTCTTCTTCGAACACCAACTCCCTTTATAAGACGATAAGAGAACAGTCCCAGTTAGGCACGGGAGCAATCCAGTCGACAGGACCAATCGAAATAATTGGGACACTAAGTCTCAAGCCAACAGCGAAAGAAGAGCCCATCAGTGGTAATGAATATGAGTGTGTCAGTGTCTCATTCGCTGATCTGTTTACTTATCAATATGATGCTACTCACGGTGATTCAGGGCAGGTGTTGGGGTTAGAAGTGCATAATCCTACTGCTGATGGGCCCTTTTCTGGTTTCGATGGCGTTTGTCATAGCGACTATAAAACGGAGATCCCGAAAGGCACTTCCGGTAGTTCCTATTCGATCTATGCCCCTGATTATTATCAAGCAACCAACCCACCGCCGTTCAAGAAAGACTTCAATCCAGATCCTAATATGAATCCGTTTTACACCTTCTTTGGCATGGCTAGAACGGAACAAAACATTCTCGACCTGTCGCAAGATACGGACTTGTTTAAGCATATTCAGCTACTGAACGCGACCGAGTGTGGTCCAGAGATCATGGACCATTTTACGATAGGCCAAACCAAAGGGCTGTGGATTGAAGGTAACTGTCACATCAATGCGGCGGTAGCAGCTGCAAATAACCCCTCTCAACTTCTCGTGATTCAAGATGGTGTGCTCGCATTGAATGGCGCTATGACCTATAACGGGGTGATTTATCACTTGGTTGATTACCAAAAGAGCCATGTGAAAACGCGAGTCGATAACTTCTGGAACTCGCTTGCGGCTAACAACGTGTTTGCGCCTTTTATCAAAGACATCGATGAGGCTAGCGTGATCAAAAAGAGTGTCGGTATTCAGTTTGCCTCTGGTTTACCTTCTGGTGGCCTTATCTTTGATTCTCCCTCAGGAGTGACGACCATTGTGGGGGATATGGACATGGATTTTCGTGCGGATTCGAACCCAAGTGACCCGCCTTCAACCTACCAATGGCAGCGAGGTTCGTGGAGTGATTTCTAAGAATTCTGGCTTCAGTTTGCTAGAGGTACTTATCTCTTTTCTGCTGATTGGCGTCGCGTCGCTAGGGTTGGTTAAATTACAGGTGTATGCGGAACAAAAGTCGGATCATGCGCTCCAGAGTGTGGAAGCTTTGCATTTTGCAGAAAGGCAGATGGAGTATTATCGAACTCGCGCGCTCAATGTTAGTGGGGCGGTAGGGCTTATTCCTTTTGAGGAACTACATCAGTCGAGCTACTGTCTCAACATTGCGAGTTCAGATCCCTTATCCGGTTTATCGGGCTCTGCGTATTCGATGACATGTGAAGTCACCAATGCGAACGGAGCCTTATCTGGCGCGCTCAAAAACATTACTGTCACAATTGCATGGCAAGATCGTATGAACCGCGCGCAAAGTATTTATCTCGAAACTATGCTCTCCAAATACAGTGAGTTTGACTGATCCCTAAGCAAACGTTTACTGCATGCCAAGGCTTACGCCACTCCTTTTACTGACAATTTCCACTCCTCGGACATTGTTTAATTACTGGTTAAATTCATGTATATGGAATGGTGTTTTTTGTGTTTTTATATTGTTGTAGTTGTATGGTATTTTTGCAAAATATGTCTCCATTTATGGAATTTAGGGTGGAATCTTGTGCTTTTTATGGGGGCTTTCAATAGAATATGTGTTGTACCAATAGGCCGTGGTAAAAACTTATATTAGGCCTAAACAAACAACATCACATATGGAGTTACAATGAGTAACCAAGCCGTAAAAAAAGCACCATCGACTGACAAGATCAGTGGAATGGATCGCTTTCTAAACTTCATTGAACGCGCCGGCAACAAAATTCCAGATCCAGCAATCCTGTTCTTCTGGGCTC
The DNA here is from genome assembly GCF_002876325.1 of Vibrio sp. 10N.261.52.A1. Lineage (NCBI taxonomy): Bacteria > Pseudomonadati > Pseudomonadota > Gammaproteobacteria > Vibrionales > Vibrionaceae > Vibrio > Vibrio sp. 10N.261.52.A1. The sequence continues at coordinate 5,941 of NZ_MCYD01000892.1, read as the reverse complement.
TAGTTATCGTATGGGTAGCATCTGCACTTTTGTCGAATCTTTCATTCGATCTAATCAACCCTCAAACGGGTGCTGCTCTAGAAGTAAATAACCTACTGACTGGTGAAGCGCTTGCTAGCTTCCTAGCGAATATGGTTACCACGTTCACAGGCTTCGCACCTCTAGGCATCGTACTTGTTGCTATGCTAGGTGTTGGCGTTGCTGACTCTTCAGGCTTCATTACTACTGGCCTTAAGAAGATGCTGAACTTCACGCCAGCGAAGCTACTTACGCCAATGCTAATCTTGGTTGCTATCGTGTCTCACACAGCAGCTGATGCAGGTTACGTTCTAGTAATCCCTCTTGGCGGTATCATCTTCCACGCTGCGGGTCGTCACCCTCTAGCGGGTATTGCAGCAGCATTTGCTGGTGTATCTGGTGGTTTCTCTGCGAACTTCATCCCTTCAGGTATCGACCCGCTACTAGCTGGCTTCACGCAAACAGCGGCAAACGTTCTTGACCCTGAATACGTGATTAACCCTCTAGCGAACATCTTCTTTACTGGCCTATCTTCAGTTCTTATTGTTGCTATCGGTTGGTACGTAACTGAGAAGATCATCGAACCTCGCCTAGCGAACACGCCAGTTGATGAAGATGCTGAAGAAGCACCTGATCTAGGTACGTTCACTGCAATCGAATCAAAAGCATTCAAATACGCAGGTTGGGCAATGGTTGCTGGTATTGGTCTGCTTGTTGCGGCTCTAATCCCTGAGAACTCTGCACTGCGTTCTCCCGAAGGTGAGCTAACAGCATTCTCTGCACCAGTTATGAAGTCTATCGTTCCTCTGATCTTCATCCTGTTCATCATTCCAGGTATCGTTTACGGCCGTGTAGCGGGTACTTTCAAGAACAGCAATGACGTAATCAAGGCGATGTCTGAGACAATGGCTACGATGGGCGCGTACATTGTAATGTCGTTCTTCTGTGCACAGTTCCTATCGGCATTCGGTCAATCAAACATTGGTACTATGCTGGCACTTTACGGTGCTGAAGGCCTGAAAGCGATGGACCTTCCTGGTGAAGCGACAATCGTTGGTATGATTCTACTAACGGCTTCAGTTAACCTTCTTGTTGGTTCTGCATCGGCTAAGTGGGCACTTATCGGTCCAATCCTAGTTCCAATGCTAATGGTTGTAGGTATCTCTCCTGAGCTATCTCAAGCGGCTTACCGTGTTGGTGACTCAGTGTCTAACATCATCTCTCCACTAATGGTGTTCTTCCCACTGGTTGTTGTTTACTGCCAACGCTACGTTAAGTCTACAGGTATCGGTACTCTAGCTTCTCTAATGATGCCATTCTCGATTGCAATGCTAATCGGTTGGTCTATCTTCTTGCTAGCTTACTGGGCTCTTGGTATTCCACTAGGTATCCAAGCACCTTACACTTACACAATGTAAGATTGAACTAAGCAAAATTAAGCTTTATTCATTACTAAGCCCGCACCGAAATGTGCGGGCTTTTTTGTGCTATTTTTCCGCTCTATTTTTATATCCAAAAATTTTTATATCAAAAAGAAAGGTACTCAGCTTATACTCCGGATTACGGCTAATTGTTGGCCGGTAAAATTAGGAAATCCAAAACATCATGAAAATTCTGCTTCTGGTAGGGTTAATTGTTTTAAATGGTCTGTTTGCCATGTCTGAGATTGCATTGGTAGCAGCAAAAAATAGTCGGCTGAAACGCTTGGCCGAAAAGCACCGTTCTGCTCAGATCGCACTTGAGCTCAAAGAAAATCCAACTCGCTTCCTCTCAACCATTCAAATCGGTATTACCGTCATAGGCCTGCTCAGCGGCATCGTGGGTGAGGCGACATTATCTGCGCCACTAGCCGTTCAACTAGAACTGTGGGGCATGGATGCAACGCAAGCGAATGTTCTGTCTACCGCGGTCGTCGTTGTCGGTATTACTTACTTTGCGATTGTTGTTGGTGAACTCGTACCAAAACGCTTTGCTCAATCTCAAGCGGAAACTATCGCTGTGTTGGTCGCTATGCCAATCTATTGGTTGTCTAAAATCGCGACGCCGTTTGTTTTTGCTTTGTCGGCTTCAACGGAAGGTATTCTTAAGTTGATGGGCCGAGGTGGCGAAGAAGACAGTGTGACGGAAGACGATATTCATGCGCTTGTTAAAGAGGGCTCAGACTCAGGTGTGATTGAGCGTGGTGAGCAAGAGATGATTCGCAATATCTTGCAGCTTGATGACCGCTTGGTGAGCTCGTTGATGACGCCGCGTCGAGACATCGATTTTCTGGATGTTGACCAACCTGTTGAGAACATCTTGAAGCAGCTTCGCTCATCGAAGCACAGCGTATTTCCTCTGTGCCAAGATCATCTAAATAAGGTGGTGGGCACGGTGTCTGCCAAGGCTTTATTGAATCAGGCGGGTAATCTAAGTATTCAAGTGATCATGGGGCTGTCTAAATCTCCAATCTATGTACCGGAATCGATGAAGGCGCTACGCCTCCTTGGTTATTTTAAAGAGTCGGGTACTGAGATGGCATTCATTGTTGATGAGTATGGCGATGTTCAAGGCCTTGTGACTCATTACGATATTCTAGAAGCGATTGCGGGTGAGTTATCAAACAACCCGAACGACCTTTGGACTGAGTCTTTGCCAGATGGTTTGCTGGTGGATGGATTAATCCCGATCAGCGAACTGAAAAACCGCTTGGAGCTTTCAGAGTTAGAAGGTGAAAGCGAGGGCTTCCAAACTCTAAACGGACTCATCACATGGCTGCTAGGTCGCTTGCCTGATACGGGAGAGATCGTTGAGTGTCAGCAGTGGCAGTTTGAGATTATCTCGGTTGAGAACAATCGTATTGTGAGCGTGAAAGCGACGCAAATCGTCAATGATTTGGTTGAAGCTGAAAGCTAGACTGACAGTTAATCATCGAGTCTATGGCTATTGGTGGGCATCTCTTTGTTGTCCATCATCACTAAGATTAGGTATGCTTCATCGCATACCTTTTTCTATTGTTTGTTTTTGGAGTCCCCTTTGTCAGACCATCAATTCACCCCTCAAGATGAAATCTTTATGCGACGTGCCATCGAGGTGGCCAAAAAAGCGGAGAGTGAGGGAGAGGTACCTGTTGGTGCCGTACTGGTAAAAGATGGTGAGATTATCTCTGAAGGGTGGAACCGTTCGATTGGCAGCCATGACGCAACAGCGCACGCTGAAGTAGAAACCTTGCGTAAAGCGGGGCAGGTTCTGGAAAATTATCGACTGCTTGATACCACATTGTATGTCACGCTTGAGCCATGCCCTATGTGTGCGGGTGCCTTGTTACATAGCCGAGTGAAGCGCATTGTTTTTGGCGCGCCAGATTTAAAAGCGGGTGCGGCAGGGACTGTGCTGAACTTGTTTGAAAGCCAAGCCTCTTACCACTATGCCGATGTTGAGCACGGGCTATTAGAGGATGAGTGTCGCGAGCAACTACAAGCGTTTTTCAAGCGTCGTCGAAAAGAGATAAAAGAGAAGCGAAAGCAAGAGCGTTTGCTAGAAGAGCAGCAGTTAGAAGCAGACAAGGCGCTTAAAAAGAAATAGCAGCAAGTTTAAGGCACTCTCATCGTTAGAGTGCCAAACCAGCTTACTTGGTTATAGAGTTTACTCGGCAAGCATCTGCATGAAAGCACGGTTGCGCCAAATGATCTTCTTCTTATTATTTGAAAGCATACGCTTACGACGGTTTGCAGCAACGGTCTTATCAAGGCGTTTCGATTTCAGTTTCTTCATCATTTCAATGATTTCCTATTGGTCGTCTGACGGTGTCGTTTGGACTAACGATTTAATTATAGTGTGATTCGTCTGTTTGTTCTGTCGCGCAGAGGCTGACTTAGAAGAGCAACTCTATTCTTAAGCTTCTAACTTCGGCTAATGGCCTAGCGCAACAGAACGCTAATCTTGATTGTGGTGTGTCGTTATAAGGTGCGATTGTTACTGTAATATGACACTGCCTTTATCACCGCCTTTTATCCACATCACTCCTTTGTGTAAGCGATAGAAAGCGTAATAAAAAAGAGCAATGCTGGAAGGCATTGCTCTTTTGGTTTCTATTTCGAAGACTCAGAACCACTTACTGTTGATTCTGCAGCACTGATGCTGGACTCAGCTCCAGAAATCTCTAAAGGTGGAATAACGCTCAACCCTTCAAGACTCTCTTCTTGTTCTTTATTACGTTTATTAACATGGCCGATGATGCTTTGGTAATAACGGCGAATGTTCTCTACGTAGTTTCTTGCTTCATCACCACGAGCATAACCATAGCGAGTTTGGCTGTAGTATTTCTTCTGTCTTAGTAGAGGCAGTCTGTCTTTTACATCACCCCAAGCATCAGGATCTCCGCCTTGCGCTTTGGTTAAGCGGCGTGCGTCCATCATGTGTCCGTAACCGACGTTGTATGAAGCAAGCGCAAACCAGATCTTTTCGTGTTGCGTGATTGAATCTGGTACTCGGTTCACGATACGACGCAGGTACTCAACACCACCTTGTACCGACTGTTTAGGGTCGAGACGGTTGGTCACACCAACGCTTTTTGCTGTCGGCAGTGTCAGCATCATCATGCCACGAACACCGGTTGGTGAGCGTGCGACTGGGTTCCAGTGTGACTCTTGATACGCCAGTGCAGCAATCAGGCGCCAGTCAAACTCTTGTGAATACTTCTGAAATAGTGGCGACCATTTTGGTAGCTTGCTGTCGAGCGCGCGGATAAAGGCACGAGTATCAACGTAATCAAAAGTGCCGATATGACCGATGTACTTTTCTTCTAGCGAAGCAAGTTCACCGGATTGTTTTAGATTACCGAAGAACTCAATCAGCAATGCGTACAGGCTTTCATCTTCAGACTTCTCTAAGTACCAAGAGATAGGTTGGTCTTCAGTAAGCTCAAACGCCAATGCTACGTCTGGGTACAAACGTTGTGCTAGTGATAGTTCGATAGAATCGGCAACCGTAAATAGGCGCTCGCCCGTCGATACTTCTTTTAGCAGGTCATTGATGTCGGCATTGCCTATTGCATCGTAGATGAAGTCATCGTGCGTGTTCTGTAATTGCTTAAGTGTTGGTTCGAAGTGTGAGTCTTTGACCACAACCAAAGAGGGAGTCAGAGTCTCGTTAGGTGACGCGTCTTCTGATTCAGCTTGCGCTTTGATGAATTCAGCCTGGCGTTCGTTTTCAAACTTGATCAGTTGATCTAGGTTTCTTGGACGCCATTGGCCTTTTTTGTACACCACTTGTTGGCTTACGTAGTAATAAGCAGGCGCTGCACGATAAGCTCGCGTCAGTTTGTTGTTTTGCGTTAACCCTGTAGCGATTAGGTCGATCTCGCCTTTCTTTAGGGCGGGGAATAGGCCGGATAGACGGTAAGCCGGTTTAACCTCAAGCTTCACCCCCAGCTCTTGTGCAAACTCACGAGCTAATTCGTAATCGAGACCAGCTGGGCCATCAGGACCAATGTAATAAGAGAGTTGGTTATTTAGAGTTCCGACACGAAGCACACCGCGCTCTCGTATCTGCTCAAGAACACTTTTAGGTTCAGATTCAATCTGGCATGCAGTTAGCCCAAACAGAGCGATAACCAGCAGAAAGAACTTAGACGAAAAGATGAGAGAAAATTTAGGCATCAAAATGAAATCTCGAAAAGTGGAAGCCCCTTTATACCAAACCCCGGAAGGCTGGCAAAGCAGGTTTGATTAAACAGAGGTAAAAGTGGTGATAAATGCAGCAAAACTGGCATTTGCGCAGAAACATGAAAAAAATCACGCAAACGGTTGCTTTTGGTGTTACGTCACAAAAAAAAATGCTTTATAATGCGCTCGCATTGAAGAGGTGGGATCGGCATAGGTTTTTAAACCTTCGGGAATAGCTTCGAAGAAAACAGTTAGGTTTTTCCTTTAACCCACTGAAT
>NZ_MCYD01000891.1:0-14069 GCF_002876325.1 Vibrio sp. 10N.261.52.A1 | reverse complement strand
CATCACTAAAACTAATAAATACATAAAGTTAGCGATTACTAAATGATGATTTTCATATTCATCTAAGCGTTGCGAGCAAAGCCAAAACTGCACATTATGCAATCTTGTTTATATTTTTGATCTCTCTATTCTTTTTGTGTTCATTTTTTTGCATTTTCCGTTCACTTATCTTGTTTAAAATCTCTGCAAACTACCACTATTTAGCTAGAGAGATCATATGTTTAACAGTATACGAACGCGAATTGCGGTGAGTGCGGGCGGGGCGATGGCTTTCACCCTGTTGATCGCAATGGGCATGACCACTAGCGCTTTTACTGATGTGAACAAACAAGTCACAGAGAAAGTAAAACTACAGTTAACCGATGCTACGACAACCGACTTACAAAATACGGCACTTCAGCAAGGGTTAAACATTTCCAACCAACTGAACCCGGTACTAGCCAACTTAACACAAGCACGTTCAATCATTGAGTTGAGTTCAGAAACGGACGCTAGCGCAGACCTTATCGTTAAACAGTTTACTGCCGCGCTAGAAGCACAAAACAAAGCCGTATTTGCCGGCTACATGGTGTGGGAAAACAAGACTTGGCCACAACAAACCGATCTCAATGACGAAAACAGCTTGGACAGCGAATTAGGCTTTAATAGTCAGGGCTACCTTGCCCCTTTCTTCTCTCCCAATGACGAAAACAGCTTTGACGCGGTCGCAATGGAGAGCTACAGCAATACCGAGCTAAACAGCAATGGTGAACGCAAAGACGACTGGCACTTAATGCCTTACCAAACCGGTAAAACATTCGTAATGGAGCCGTACTTCTATCCGGTTCGTGGTAAGCAAGAACTCATTACAACAATCAGCCAGCCGATCAAACAGAACGGTAAGATCATTGGCTCACTAGGGTTCGATTTGTCACTTCATGAACTGCAAAGCCAGAGTGAAGGTCTTGCTCGTCACCTATTCGACGGACAAGGTAGAATCCTCATCACTTCATGGAAAGGTATCACCCTAGCCAACAGCAGCGCTGGAAACATGGTGGGTAAGAAAGTCTCGCCAGAGCTAGAAAAAGAATGGTCGCGAGTTCAGTCTATCGCTAAACAGTCTGGGGCTGGGTTGGTTACATTTGGCGGAGAGGAATACGCCATAACTGCAATCGAAACTAGCGACGCACCGTGGGTAGTCATGGTGTCGGTTCCCAGTAGTCACCTTGCAAAAAGTGTCGACGAATACACCCAGTGGAGTGATGAACAGAATTCGAAAGCGCTTGAAAAAGGTGTGTGGGCGGGGATCGTCGCCGTTCTTCTAGGCATCATATCGATGGCACTGATCGCCAACTCACTGGGCAAAGTTCTTAATAACTTGGTCGAGCGATTCAAAGATGCCGCACAAGGGGAAGGCGATTTAACCTACCGCATCGAAGTAAAAGGGAAAGATGAGACCGCACAACTGGCTCACTGGTTTAATACCTTCCTATCTCGTATACAAGGGATGCTACTTACTGTAATGGCGACAGCAGACCAAGTCGATAAAAACGCGACTGAAGGTCAAGCGCGTGCAGAGGTATCTCGTGACCAGTTGAACGCTCAAGTAAACGAAGTGAACTCACTCGCCACTGCAATCAATGAGATGAGTGCAACTGCGCAAGAAGTGGCAAACTCAGCCGTGCAAGCCGCTGCCGCAGCGAGCCAAGTACAAAGTAATAGCCTTAACGGCATGACACGCATGGACAATGCTGCAAGCGCGGTTGATAGCTTAGCGGTTCAAGTGAATGATGCGCAGCAACAAACGCAAAACTTGGTCGATTCGAGCACTGCGATTCAAGGCATTTTAAGCGAGATTGGTGGTATTGCAGAACAAACTAACTTGCTTGCACTGAATGCAGCTATCGAAGCTGCCCGCGCAGGCGAAGCAGGACGAGGATTTGCCGTGGTTGCCGATGAAGTACGTAACCTAGCAAACCGTACTCAAGGTTCAACCGAAGAGATCCGCTCAATGCTAACGCGCCTAGAGCAAGAGACCCAATCTATCGTGGTCTTGATGGAGCAAAGTCAAAAGCAAGCGAATGATACCAAAGGCGAAACTCAAGCCGCTCATTTGGCGCTGTCTGAAATTAACCAAGCCATTGAAGTCATCAACGACATGAACAATCAAATCGCTTCTGCAGCTGAAGAGCAAAGTTCAGTATCTGAAGAGATTAACCGTAACGTAGTCATCATTAACGACACCGCTGTGGAAGTGATGGACACCATGACATCCTCGGTAGAAATCAGTAATGAGCTGACAGTAAAAGCCGGAGAGTTACACGGAGAGTTGAGCAAATTTAAGCTCTCGTAATTCACCCTCTCTTCCATAAAAACAAGGCCGAGAAACGTAATGTTCTCGGCCTTTCTATTTATTGTTCACTCGCAGCATCAATGCCTCTCAGCGAGCAAAATCTAATTGGAATCTAATTCAATCAGCTGATTGAGCACCTCTTTATCCAAAACCGGGTGATGCTTACTCGCGAGCAACAGTACGATATCCACCGCAGGTAACGGCGGCATATCATCGAGAATCTTCAAATCAGGTGTGACACTGAGCTTGCCCATCGCACCAATTGCCAACCCAGCTTTGACGATTGCACGCTGCGCTGAAGCCGTATTACTGCACGCCAAAAGCTGATATGACGTGTCTTGCTTGGTTAAACCATTCACCGCAGCAGCATGGTATTTACAATCCGTCTGGAACAGAGCGAGTGGGACAGGTTTAGAATCATCAAACACAAAATCAGGGCTGCTTATCCAAACGCCCGCATCATTGGTTAGCCAATATCCCTCTTCACTATCGGGAGCGCGGGTCACAATCGCGGCATCAAGCCTACCATCATCAAGCCACTCTCTAAGCGTAATACTCGGCAAGCTAAATACTTGAATGGAGCACGTGGGTTCTGCGTTCTGCAACAGCTTAATCACTTTCGGCAAGATGCTGTCGTTATAGTCTTCAGGGCAACCTAATCGCAGTGGCTGTTTGTCTTCATAACGCTTTACTTGTTTCAATGCCGTATTGTGGAGTGCTACGAGCTGCTCCGCATGAGAACGCAATGCCAAGCCCGCCTCAGTCAATACTAGGTTGCGTCCTTCCTTTTGAAACAGAGTAACGTTAAGTTCTTCCTCTAACTTACGCATCTGAGCGCTAAAGGCCGACTGGGTGCGATTAATCTGCTTTGCAGCACGTGTAAAACTGCTGGTCTCCACAAACGCAAGAAAGCCTCGCAACGCATCAATATCCATATTGAAATCACCACCCATCGTTTTTATTAATGTATTGCATCAAAATTATCCGTTAGTGCGCCGCAATACAATCCCTTAAGCTCAAATGCATACCCACCAGACGCAAGGAAGCATTTATGCAGCTTTATATCGCTAATCAGAACTACTCAACTTGGTCACTGCGCGCATGGCTAATATTCGATCACTACAACCTCGCCGCAGACGTCATCAAACTTAAGCTATTCACCCCAGATTTTTATAACACGTTAGCGAAAGTGACACCCACTGCAAAAGTGCCGACTCTGGTTGATGGTGACGTTGCAGTGTGGGATTCATTGGCGATTCTCGAATACGTTAACGATGCCTACCTAAACGGCACTGCATGGCCAAGTTCCATTGCTGAACGCGCCTTAGCCCGAGCTATCTCGGCAGAAATGCATTCTGGTTTTTTCAACATCAGAAATGAGTTACCAATGAACTGCCGAGCCAAAAGAAAGCTGGTTTTGAGTGAAGGTGCACTAAAAGACATCGCTCGCATCGATGCCATTTGGTCAGAACAAATGGAGCAATACCCAGAGGGCTGGCTATTTGGTGAATGGTCGATTGCTGATGCTATGTTTGCACCAGTAGCACTACGCGCAGAAACCTACGGCATTCAGCTTTCGGAAAAAGCCCAACAGTATCAACAACGTGTGTTGAATAGTCCGTCGATAAAGAAATGGTTGGCAGAGGCGAGTTTAGAAAAAGATATCGTTGAAGAAGACGAGGCAGGAGAGCCTGTTTAACATGTAGCGAATGAGTCTCGAATAACTTCGAGACTCATTGTTTTCATAAGGGAATATGATTTACTGACTCGCTACTCAGCAGTAACGCTCTCTTGGTGAACGTTCGCTTCAAATTCCAATATGTCACCCGGTTGGCACTCTAACACTTCACACAACTTGTCTAGTGTCGATAGCCTTACCGCTTTGGCCTTGCCATTCTTTAGCACCGACAAGTTAGCTTCGGTTATCCCAACCTCTTGTGCCAATGTCTTTAATCGCATTTTTCGCTTGGCCATCATAATGTCTAAATTAATGCGGATAGTCATGACAAGTCCTTTAAATCGTTTGGCTGTGCTCATCAGCCAGAATATAACCTTCTTTCATCACCCATGAGATGATCAAAATTATTATACCTAATATAAGTGTCAAAAAGTCCATCCCCACAAAACTAATCTCAAAGATACGCTCACCTGGTGGATTATTGAACGACAAAATCACCGACATCAATGAACCATAGATAACCGACCCCAAAACCCAATAAAACAAGCTATACCCGAGCTTCTGGTATGACAGTGCATTTTCCAAAGAGAAGATTTCGCCTCGCTCATAGTTACGGAATAAACGTATCAGAACCAGTAGTGCGTATATCAGGATGCTAGACATCGCTAAGCTTGTGAACGCAGCAACCATTCTTGTTGTCATAGTAAGTGGCAACATCGTGTAACTCCCGATGTCATAAGTGAGGTAAAAAATACCAGTCGAACTTATAAAGTCATAGGGAGTCTCAACGGTTAACCAGAAGTAGCACACCATGATAGGAGTAAGCACAAGAAAAGACTGCAATAGCATGCGAACACGTCGGCTTTGTTTTTGGATGTTAGACATAGTTAATGTTCCTGTTAAGTTTACAGGAAGATACTAAGATCAAAACAAACGATGATCAACAATAAATTATCGTTTTGCGATAATTTATTTCCTTTTAGCATCTTAACAAAGCAAATAAAAAAGTGTTAGATTTATCCGTTAATGATGAAGGTTCTAGCTCACTCTCGAGTCGATTCACTTAGCCACCGGTCACCTGAACCTTTACCCAAATCTCAATAATTTTGTCGACTGTGATCGCCTAATCACAATGTGCAGACCTGATTGTTTATATTCAAGCTAATTCAATTCATTAAGATAAACATCATGTTACGAGCCTCTATCGCATTACTCAGTGTCACAAGCTTGGCTGTATCTGCCAATATATCCCTACCCTCAGGTGAGGACTGGATAGCTCATGCCAGCGAAGGATTAGCGCCTTATTGGATGATGCCGAGTACTCAAGGAGAACCGATAGGCAACTTCCCGACTTTCCGTTGTGATGATGGGACATTGCTTGATGTGACCAACGTTTGTCCTGAGTTAGATCGAGGCTGGATCACGCCACACTTCGGCAAAGAGTTCACTCGGATGAAGTCACGCCAAACCTATGCTTATGGCGTGCTCTACCACCTAACCGGAGACAGGCAAGCATTAGCGCTCGCTAAGCAAGGGGCTTACTACCTCATTGAACACTTAGAAGATCAGCAAAATGGTGGTTTCATCAGCTTCACCAAAGACGGCAAAGCAGGGCTTGAGTGGCAACAGCGAACGGCTCAAGATCAAGCATATGCGCTAGTTGGCTTAGCCATGTACTACTACCTAACTCAAGATAAGAAGGTAGAAGACGCTCTCATCGCTCAACAAGCTTTTATCTTCGAACAATACCGACTTAACGATAACAGCGGCCTTGCGTGGGTGCTTGCCGACGGTGAAGATGGCAAAGTCACTCAGCGGGAATTGGTTGCACAACTTGACCAGATTAACGGCTACATGCTGTTAATAGCTCCACTACTGAAAGATCCTACCAAGACAAAATGGCTTGATGATCTGAATTGGCTGACACAAACCATGATCGAGCACTACCACTCCGAAGATGAACAACGCTTCTACGGTGCCATTCACAGCAAAGCAGCCATGATGCCGAACGCCAATCACAATGATTTTGGTCACACCATCAAAGCGTATTGGATGACTTACCTTACTGGGCAAACTCTGGATAACTCCGAATGGAAAGAGTTCGGTATGCAAGGGATGAAGCACACTTTAGCCCAAGCCGAGTACCAGAAAGACTTCACCGATGTATCCCAATACTTTGGCGACAAGCTTCAAAAGGCATGGCAAGGACGAGAGATTACTGGCTGGCAAAGCAGACCAAACACACATTGGGCTTCGTCATGGGAATGGGCTGAGCTCGACCAAGCGGCAATGACGGTATCGCTTGTCGATGGTTCGATGAAAGAAACCCTACAATACACGTTGCCGACTTTTCACGATGTGTGGGTCGACCACAAATATGGTGGTGTAGGGCTTGAACCTAAGCGCACTAAGGCTTTTCATTGGGGCAACGGCTACCATCAATTTGAGCATGCGTTGATTGGTTACTTATATGCCAGACAAGTGGAAGGCAAACCTGCAGTGCTTCACTACGCGAGACCAGCTAACAGCGAGATACCAATGGAACCGTATTACTATCAAGGCGATGTGGTTAAGTTGGAGAATCTGGAGGGGGGAATGCAGAAGGTCAGCTTCAATAACATCCGGCCTTAGCAGATTTTCTTAAGCGCACAACGAAAATGAGCCCGTTCAAAGGGCTCATTTTGCTATCTTTTTTTTTACTATCTTCTTTTGTTCTGCTCTACCAGCTTTTCATTCCATGCGGTATTGCCATCACGCTTAGAGACATCGTACTCCGCACAGAACTGAGATATGGTCATATTGTTATCGCCAGTGGCAAGCTTGAGAGCCAACTGAACTTGTTGAAGCTTGCTTTGCAGTCGCAAGATTTGACCAGCATTTGGGCTTTTCTCTTTGGCGTATTTTAAAGCCGCATGCTTACGTTCTGCCGCGCCAGCTCTACGATCCGCTTCTGATAACAGATACTTTAACTGCGCAACACTCTTGCCCTTCTTAAAAGCAGGATCAAGCAGCTCAACGCACTCATCAAACGATGGGTTGATAACGTATGGGTCTACTTTATGTGCCTGTTGGCGCATCCACTCTAGTGCGAGTTTTTCATCTGACATAATCGAATCTTTTCCAAAGAAATAGCCCTATATGATATCGCTCAATAGCGAATGGCTGCAATAGCAAATTAACTTATCTCACGCCTTTAAATACAACGCTACAGAAAGTATTGGTGCCACGCATCAAGAAGCACCCTCTCTTCAAATATTGGCGTTAGAAACGAAATAAAGAGCTAACCACACCGTTAAAACTCGCCAAACCAAACACAAGCAAAACGAAATTAAAAACATTTAAATCAATAGTTTATTGATATTAATCCGTGTAATTTACCCGTCAAATTACACGACTTCTTTGCACTCATTCATAGTTTTGTACATTACTCATTCTAGCCAATAAAACTCACCTACTTTGTTTATATGCATGGATAAACATATAAATCAGAGCAATGAAAAGACGTACATTTTTGAAAAGCGTAGCTGGGGCTGCCTTTGTACCAACCCAACTTTTGGCTTCGCAAAGCAACAATCCTTCCTTATTTCCGGTCTCAATTATGCAGGGTGGGCGCAGCGCAACCTCGGGAGATTTTCACCTTCTTAGTGGAGAATTGCCAGCTGATATCCATGGTCATGTGTTTTTTTCTGAAGGGATACCATTGGAGCCAAACCACCTGAGTCCGAACGGCCGCGGCGCTCTAACCCGTCTCGACTTTTCGCCAAGCAAAGTTTCTTTCTTGCGTAAGATGATTGATACCCCGTCAGCCATCATGCAACAGCATATCTCCTATGGCTATGACAGCTTTAAATTACTTGGTGGTATGGCTTATTACAGCCCGACGATGGGATTCGTCAATTATTGTAATACCGCGCCCAACTACCTGGGTGACAACCGATTCGCGCTCAGCTACGAAGGTGGGGTTCCCTACGAATTTGATGCGCTGAGCTTAGACCTGGTCACACCGATTGGTCACTATGATGAGTGGCAGAGCAGTCTTCCACCTTGGATGAGCCCTTTTATTCCTGACAAATGGCTGTTTCCACAAGTTCGTACCACAGGCCATCCGTATTTTGATCTCGAGTCGGATGAATGTTTCACCATTAACTACGGTGGAAACATTTCCAATACGGGTACTAGAAATGGATTTATACGGCTTCTGAAATGGGATAAGCACAGCCCTCTACAAGGCTGGAACATTATTGGCCGTAACGGTAAGCCTGCCTTTATCGCAGCAACCGCTCACTCTCTTGGTGTAACACGCCACCACATCCTCGTATTTGAAACTGCAGCGCAAGTCGAGCCGCTACGTATGATCGGTATATCGTCGGTTTATGCTCAGCAACATCGGACTCCAACTTGGATTATTCGTAAGAAAGACCTCTACCCCGGGCGCGATTATGTGGTTGCCGACTACCTAGAACTGGATTTCGATACCTCAGACATCATGTGTAACTACGATGACCATGAAAACGAAATCACCCTATATGGCCAATACCTAGGAGCGATGGACAAATCGGAGCCCCAATACGCACGCGATAAGCGATTATTTGGTGGAAGAACTCCGAGTCAATTGGCAGGTTACCCGGCAGCGCCTATTGATGTCGGCGGCTTAGTACGCGCAAGGATCCAAGTTCAGTCACAATCCGCTCGACAGATAAATGAAGACTTCAGGCTGATAAGAGACGACCAACTTTTTTGGGATATGAATGATCCCGCGTACCGTGGACACTTCCAGTTCCCAGAGCAATTTGAACATATTTATTGGGCTGCCGTTGGCTATCGCAAAGACCATGTCATTAAGCGTGTCGCCGACGCCTATGAGCACTACCCCAATAGAAGGTTCACCAACGATTCATTACCTCAAGTCGACCAACCCTCGGCTCTCGTGCACATGGACTGCCTTTCGATGAATCTCGCCGATGCGTATCAATTTCCCTCAGATTGTGTGATGCGAACGCCTCAGTTTATGGCTCGCCCTAACAGCACCTCTCAAGACGACGGCTACATATTCACAGCCGTGGTTCGTAGTCACCCTACTCATGGCATTGGAAATGGCAAAGAGATCTGGATCTTTGACGCACAAAACTTAGCACAAGGTCCATTAGCGATCTTAGGGCACCCGCAACTCAATTTTGCGACGACGAATCATGCGCTCTGGGTAGCAGAGATAGGGCCAAGACCTGCTGATGCCTATAAAGCCAACGTAGGAGACTTCTTCAGTTCACGTTTATCAAGCCATCGCAGCGCTGTTCAAGAAGTCATTCAGCAACACATTCTGCCTCGATTTGGCTAATCCATTCGATGAAGAAAACCACCGTTAAAAATCAACTTCGACTAAACCACAAGGAAGTCTTAATGAAAATAAAAACCATGGTACTTGGTAACGCTTTGCTTGCTGCCGTAATGGGGACAGCTTTCTCTCTTCATTCCTATGAACCGGAAAGAGAGATTTCTAACTACCAAGGAACATACACCTGCCACCCTGAAGCGATTTACGACCCACGTTCTATTGATGAAGTGCAGAGCATCGTCCAAGACGCTCTGATACGCGGTAAGAAAGTGATGACGGGAAATCGCAAGTTCGCCAGCCAAATCGATGCCGCCTGCGCCGGTGACGACCAAGTTCAAATCACTCTGAAGAATATGAATAAGATTGTTCACTTCGATGCAACAAATAAGACCGTCACTGTTGAAGCCGGTATGCGGTTCAACGATCTCAATGACTTCTTACGCGGGCAAGGTTACGCGATCAACATGGTGACTGAGTTAGCTATCTTTACCGTTGGTGGCATGCTGGGCAGTGGCACACACGGCTCTACGTTAGATAGACCAAGTAACATGCTCGCTGACTACGTTACCCAGCTAAAAATTGTTGATGGGCAAGGCGAGGTCAGAGTACTTGAGGGCGATTTGCTGGACGCCGCAAGAGTGAACCTTGGTGTACTTGGCGTAGTGGTTGAAGCGACATTAAAACTTGAAGATGCCTTTAAAGTGAAAGCAGAAGTCACCGGTTATCGAGATGATTCCGACCTTGAAGACGTGGTACTGGATATTGCACACAACAACTACTCAGCGAACATCGCATGGTTCCCCGGTCTAGGGCGTTACACCACCACACTTTACAACCCAGTACCAATCGAGACAGAAGGCCAAGCCTACAATGCACAAGCCGATGTCACAGATGCGGAAGAGTTTTTCTTCGGGCTACTGTTTAATGCCGCACACGAATTCCCGGGGGCTGGTTTGCAATGTCTTGCTGCCGTCGCTCGTTACAATGGCCGAGCAAAGTCCTACTTCAAAGACAGTGTCACAGGTAAGACAGTTGATGAGCCTATCGGCTATTCAGACCAAATGCAGTACTTCGAATGCAAAGACCCGAACAAATGTATCTGGGATCGTCTGCCTATCGCGCTTCAAGAAGTTGCTATCGACATTGAGCGCCTACCAAACTGGATCAGTGATGTCCGCCAGATCGTCGACGCACACCCACGTACTTGCTTCCCACTCAATGGTATTTACTTCCGATTTGGTAAAGCTTCTGACAGTTATTTAGGAATGAGCGCAGGGCGAGATACCGCTTTCGTCGGCATTGAATACACACTGCGTAAAGAGGGTAAAAAAGAACCTAAAAACTACTTCGTGAACCTAGAAATAGAGCAAATGTCGCTGCGAAAATATGATGCGCGACCTCACTGGGGTAAAAACTCAGTCGCTATTTTTGAGGACATGCCCTCTCGCTTCCCGATGTGGCCTGAGTTCTTGCAAGCCAAAGCGGAGCTGGACCCTTTCGATACCTTCACCAACCCATTCTGGGAGCGTGTGAGTGGTGAAACGCCATTAGAAGATTATCTAAAACCAGGATGTAACGTGCGTGGCGAATGTTACTGTCAAGAAGATGCCCACTGTCAATCAGGGACAACTTGTCAGTCAGGGCTCTACTTCACTGACGCTCGCATCTGCCGAAAATAACCGGCTCGTCGGGCATATAGCACTGCGCTCTATGCCTGATACTCGTTTTTCCAAAGGATCCAACAAAGGACATCACTTCAATGAACCTCTGCCAACTACTGCGTTTAGGGCTAACATGTTGCTGCCTGTTCGTAGCACAAGGATTTGCTACCACACTCGAGGATATACGCCCTCATACTCCATCATCTCAACAAACTTGGGCTGAACAATGGTTCTACAATATCGCCGTTCCAGAGGTCGGCTACTTTAAAATCAGCCTACAAACCTACATCGCTCCTAACTTTACTGACCCAACGCCTAACGCATACGTGCACCTCGCGTTTACACCGGTAAACGGCAAGACAGTGAAATACGACATCTTTCGTGATGAGTTAATACTTCGTGGTTTTAACGACTCGGAACAGTTCCATTACGAAATACCGGGGATTGTCGTCGCCAATAAAGACACACTGAATGTAACTTTCGAAGACTTCCAATTCTCGATGCGTTGGGATGGCGAACATACTCATTATTGGCGTGGCAGAAATCCGGGGCAAACGCCTTTCGGTATTATTCCTGAATTACCGGGAGTCGGAGGTAAATGGTTTCTTTACACCGTTGGCACGCCGATTCAATACAGTTTCTACGATGGTGAGCAATCTCTGTTTGGAAGCGGATACGCTCAGCTTGATAAAGGGTGGTATGACAAAGAGTCTAGCGCAGGAATGATCTACACCATGGGACTTTCTGATGAACTCTATTACATGTTTACAGGCGCAAAAGTTGGGAATTCTAATATTGAACTGTGGGCTGGCCGCTATATCTCTCCTAATTATGACCTGATCTTCTACCCGGCGATTGGCAATATTTCACTGAAAAGAGAGGTAGATTCCTGCGCAGGGTACTTAAAATTCGAAATGAACAAAATTAAGTACAAGATGGTCATGGAAGTAAAATCCGAACTGGAAAGCTTTTACCCGTTAGCCTTCCCTTCTGTGATTATCTTTGGCGGAGAGCAGAAGTACATGAAATCGATGAAGGCTGCGGTCAATGTATCTTTATATGAGCACAACGTTTTGGCCGAAACCATAGAGATGCCGCAAGCCTTATTGGAGTTTAGTGGCCCTTTCTATTGCGATGCCTTGGATGATATTCAAAATGCATCACTGTAAATCGGCTTTAATACACAACAGGTGCTTCTAACAAAACAACAACGGAGTAGTACTTTCTTGGTGCTACTCCACAACTTAACGCCTTACAATCAGTTCCAGTAACCCCAAAAGACTCACCTTTCATGCAGACGTAATGATAGCTCACGAAACAGATAATTTTCCTGATCGATAAAAAGCCCATGTTCGTACATATAGGCTCATAAAACGCAGGTTCATTTAATCAAGTAGGAAGAGAAAGGTATGAAGGACATCACCCTGTCAAAGAACGATCTTCAAGCCATGGAGCAGCGAGAGCGCACTCGTCTAGTCAACTCATTGTCAGGATTCAAGAGTGCGAATTTGATTGGTAGCTGTGACAGTCAAGGGGCAGCAAACTTGGCCGTGATAAGCTCGGTGGTACATTTAGGCTCTCACCCTCCACTATTTGGTTTTATTGTCCGCCCATGTAAAAGACGCCGCCACACCTTGGACAACATTCTCGAAACCAAACAGTTCACGATCAACAGCATTGGCGCTGACTTTTTCAAGAAAGCTCACCAAACCTCTGCGCGATATCCTAAAGAAGTATCCGAGTTCGAGTCGGTCGGCCTGACACCTTATTATGACGATGACTTCTCAGCGCCGTTTGTATTAGAAAGCGCTTTGAAAATTGGGTTGGAGCTGAAAGAACATATTCAGATAGAGAGCAATCACACCCAAATGTTGATTGGCGAAGTCGTCACGCTTCACGCCCCCAAAAATGCCTTTATGCCTGATGGATACTTGGATTTGGAGGCTTTAGACACAGTCACCATATCAGGGCTAGACAGCTATCACGTCACCCAGAGGCTACGCCGACTAAGTTACGCCAAACCCGATGAACCATTGTTTCCGCTCACACGCGAAGGCGATCCCACCTCATGGTAGGCCCTTCAACCTAACCAAAGTCATTTTGTTCAGAAATTGGCTCCGAAAAGTGGTAACTTCCTCGGCTTAGGTCTGTAAGGCACTAAGCCGTACCTGACAGCATTTACGTTATACACTCATTTCTAAGGACTCCTTTGAAGTTAACCCACTTTAAGTACAAAACCCGCAAAGGCCCAGACTACCGACACGGCGATCAAGTGTCTTTTATGGACATTAAACAGACCTTCGGTATGGGCAGTATTCGTGTGGGCGCTTGGGTAACCAAAGAAGAGAAGGACTTAGCTGCGAACTTAATATTCGATTCATTAGCAGACCTCGCTTATATTTTGGCTCTGCCACCTGAAGCGATCGGCTTGCGTGGCACACTAGGACTAGCATTTGGCAGTGGTGGCAGAAAAGGGGTGCAAGCACATTACGCGCCCAACCAACGTGAATTAGCACTCGCGAAAAACGCAGGTGCAGGTGCGCTCGCTCACGAGTTTTGGCATGCATTTGACCACTACATCGCTGAAAAGGCGTTTGAGATTGGCGATACTTCAGGGCCTCGTAAACACATCTTGTTTGCCAGCGATTGTTGGTTACACGATAGAAAGGTGCGACCTCATCCATTAAACGAGAGTCTGATGTCGCTGTTCGATGCCACGCTACTCAGCGAGAATAACTTAGATAAACACGATTACGTCGCCCGAAGTGTCATAGCCGACAAAGCGACGTCTGCCCGTTACTTCTCATTACCAACAGAGATGATGGCGCGCGCTTTTGAGTCTGCCATTGAATCTTGCTCAGATATCGAAAACTCGTACCTAGTCGATGGCACAACAAAGCCGGATATGTTCCCCCTCTATCCAGACCTCGCGCATAGAAAGGAAATCTACAACGCGATACAAGGCTATTTTGCACCGCTAGGCCGCTCTTTGAGCAAGTAGCTCTTTAAGTAAGTAACGTTTTGGACAGCTAGATCAATAGATGATCCAAGGCTCAAAACTGTTTA
>NZ_MCYD01000890.1:0-8898 GCF_002876325.1 Vibrio sp. 10N.261.52.A1 | reverse complement strand
AAATCTGTCACTTAACTGCTTCACGATTGGTCACAAATTTACCCAAGTTATTAACCAATTAGTTAGTAATTTTGTAAGTCATAAATAACAAATAATAAAGTCAACCAATAGGAAGCAGTTGCGATGAGCAAGGAAACATTTGATAGCACTCGTTTTAACAAGAGTAACAACAAACCCTTCGAAGAGGTTCTAGAAGCAAACCTTTCAAGAAGAAACGTATTAAAAGGCGGCTTAGGCATCAGTGCAATGACCGCCTTTGGTGCATTCGGTTTAGGTGGTCACAGCACAGCTAACGCGGCAACTATGCAAGCTACAGGCGCACAAAAAAGTACTGCGACGCTAGCATTTGAATCCGTTAAAGGCTCATTAACAGACAGCGTGGTTGTGCCTAAAGGATACACTGCACAAGTATTAGTTCCTTGGGGTACTCCACTCAATAAGCAAGGCAATCCTTGGCTAAAAGACGGCACCAACAATGCACAAGACCAAGCTAACGCACTGGGAATGCACCACGATGGCATGCACTTCTTCCCGTTGGATGGCAACAGCAATGATGGTTTGTTGGTGATCAACCACGAATACATTGACCAAAAAGCACTTCACGCTAATGGCCCGACATACAATGAAGGCGCTCGCCCTAACATTGATGAAGTACGCAAAGAGATCAATGCGCACGGCGTGAGTGTTGTTCGCGTTAAGCTTGAGGGCAACCAGTGGGTAATGGTCGATAACGACCCACTTAACCGCCGCTATACTGGCGCCACTGTAATGGACCTATCTGGCCCTGTCGCTCACAGTGAGTTTACCAAAACGAAATTCTCACAAGACGGCAGCCAAGCTCGTGGTACATTGAACAACTGTGGTAACGGCTACACACCTTGGGGCACTTACCTCACTTGTGAAGAAAACTGGCCGGGTTACTTCGTCAATAAAGGGACAACTACACCTGCTCAAGAGCGTATCGGTATCGCGACAGATAAAACACGTTACGGTTGGGACACGCTTTCTGGTGACAAACAAGAGCGTTTAGATGAGTTTGCACGCTTTGATGTAACTCCAACAGCTGATTCTCCAATGGACGATTACCGTAACGAAGCACACGGTCACGGCTACATTGTTGAGATCGACCCATACACAGCAAACTCACGAGCGAAGAAGCGCACCGCTCTGGGTTGCTTCCGTCATGAGGGTTGTACGTTTGGTAAGTTAACCGAAGGCGAGCCAATCGTATTCTACTCTGGTCACGACTCTCGCTTCGAATACCTATACAAATTTGTTTCTGAAGCGAAATGGGCCCCACGTGACGCTGAGCCAAGCAACCGCCTTAGTGCAGGTGACAAGTACATGGACAAAGGCACGCTTTACGTAGCTAAGTTCAACGACGATGGTTCAGGTACATGGTTGCCATTAACACTAAGCAGCAAAACAACAAACGGTGGCAAGCTAGGTGATACGTTTGATTCACAAGCAGCACTTATCGTCAATACAGCAGGCGCTGCCGACCTTGTAGGTGCAACACCAATGGATCGCCCTGAATGGTGCTCTGTTGACCCAATGACAGGTACGGCTTACCTAACGCTAACAAACAACAACAAGCGTAAAGAGGCTAACTCAGCGAACCCTCGTGTAAACAATAAGTTTGGTCATGTTATCCGTTGGGATGAAGGTAAAACGGCTGGCGAATTCGATTGGGATATCTTTGTATTCGGCTCTCCTGCTGTGGAAGATAAGTCTATCAACCGATCAGGTCTAACAGACATGAACCAATTCGCGAGCCCTGATGGCCTAGCGTTTGATGCGCGTGGCATCCTATGGATTCAAACGGATAACGGTGCAGACGAAGTAACAGGCTATACCAATGACCAAATGCTGGCAGTAGTTCCATCTCAGTTAACGGATGACCAAGGCAACAACGCGGTAATTGATGCAAACAATCAAGCACAGCTAAAGCGTTTCTTCGTGGGTCCAAACGGTTGTGAAGTGACTGGCTTTACCATCAGCCCAGACTTCAAATCATTGTTTGTGAACATTCAACACCCTGCGAACTGGCCATCATCAGACGATGCAACGGCTCAAACTCAAGGTAACGTCCGTCCACGAGCATCTACTGTCGTGATTCGCCGTGAAGACGGTGGTGAGATCGCGGTTTAGCAAACAACACAATGCAGCGTTAGTTATCTAGGTAATACAAAAAGAGCGATAAGGCCAAATGCCCTATCGCTCTTTTCTATTGTGTTCAATCTTCGATTTACGTAAGAATCCGAGCCTCAAAACTCATCATCCCCCCAAGCTCTCGTCATCCTCGAAAAGGTGGAGCGATTGAGTAGTAGAATCTCTCTGCTCGTTGTCGTTGCAGTAGAATTAACTCACAAACAACCACACACCAACACCCATCATTAATGTGCCAGCAATACGATTCATCAACTTCACGTTATCAGCCTTACCGAGCATGTGCTTAAGGCTCTTACCGCCTGTCGCGTACAGAGTCATACAAACAAACTCAGAAACAAGAATAATCGACACGAGAATGAACAACTGCGGTGCTAAGTCTTTACTGCTGTTGATAAAAGGAGGCAGTAGAGAAATCATAAACGCCCAGCCTTTCGGGTTTGCAATCGCAGTAACAAAGCCTTGAACCACCAAATCCCAATCATTATTCACTTTGGTGTTTTGAATGTCGGTACTAATGGCCAGCTTACCTCTCGAGCGCCACATCTGAACACCTAAGTAGAACAAATAAGCTGCGCCAACAAACTTAAACCCAGTAAATAGCCATGGGTAATTCAGCATAATAGAGGCAATGCCTAACACTGCTGCAACCGAAACTACAGCGACCCCAGCTAGCTCACCAATCATCATCCATAATGTACGCTTATAGCCAATACTCATACCCAGCGTTAAAGCCAAAGTCATGCACATGCCCGGGGTGATTGAAACAAAGAAAAACGTGGGGATGAAAGCCAAAAGTAGCGCGCTATCCATATTATTACCTTACTGCCTTGTTACTGCTTGAAACTCACTGTTTCCCCATAGAGAAACAGTTCACTGAAAATTGGGAGATTAAAAAATCGATGATCACAAACGCCAGAATAAGCATTTATGTAGAACAACTGTATTTATAAATAACACCGCGCCCAAAAACGCAAAAGAGCCACAATACAGTGGCTCTTTTTCATAACCAACCGTAATTTTACTTACGACGGTTTTTAATTCGCTTCATCATAGCTAGACGACGTTCTGCACTTGCTTGGTCTTGTGGTGCATCGTTCGCGTTATTCTTACGACCTTGGCGGTTTTTGTATGCCGCTTTCGTGTTTAGCTTCTCGATGTAAGCATCACGCTTCTTAGGTTCGTAACCAGGTTGCTCAACACGACGAATACGTTGTTGAATCAGTTTCTCAACCTGAACCACAGTTAACTCTTCTTCGCGGTTAACGAAAGAGACAGCATGACCTTGCTTACCTGCACGACCAGTGCGGCCGATACGGTGAACATAATCTTCTGCTAAGAAAGGCATGTCGTAGTTAATCACGTGTGGTAAGTCTTCAATATCAAGACCACGAGCCGCAACATCGGTTGCAACCATTACACGGGCTTTACCTTCTTTAAAGTCATCTAGAGCACGACGACGAGCACTTTGCGCTTTATCACCGTGGCACAGTACTGCTTTAATGCCGTCTAGTTTAAGCTCTTTTACCACTTCGTTTGCGGTTTCTTTGTAGTTCACAAATACTAGCACTTGGCGCCAGTTTTTACGGCCAATAAGCTCAGACAGTAGCTCTGTTTTACGCTCTTGATCCACAGGGTAAACGACGTGACCTACCGTTGCAGCCGTTGAGTTTTCACGCTCAACACTGATACGTTTTGGCTTACGTAAGATATCAACCGACAATTGGTTTAACTGTGTTGATGTGGTCGCAGAGAACATCATGATTTGTGGAGAAGTTTCTACATCCAACATGATCTTGCGAACCGCATTGATAAAGCCCATATCTAAGATACGGTCAGCTTCATCAAATACTAGGAATTCTAGGTTAGCAATAGACACGTTACCCGCTTCTAAATGCTCTTCTAAACGGCCTGGCGTCGCAACCAGAATATCAACACCCAGTTCTAATTGACGAACCTGTGAAGACATCTTGTTGCCACCGTAAACCGCAGAAACGCTTAGTTCGGTGTATTTAACGTAGTCTTTAATGTTTTGAGCAATCTGCGCTGCTAGCTCACGAGTTGGAGCTAGAATAAGGCCGCGAGCCGTTCCTCGAGATGCTTTTTTACCACTGTTCAGTAGATGCTGGATAACAGGCAATGAGAATGCCGCTGTTTTACCTGTACCGGTTTGAGCAGTAGCAAAAATATCATGGCCTTTACGAGCCATTGGAATTGCTTTTTGTTGAATTGGAGTGAGTTTTTCATAACCGCACTCAGTCAGCGCTTTGACTAATTCAGGAGCAAAACCTTGAGAGGAAAATGACATTGTTACGAGTTCCTTAAGCAGACAGCCTACATTCTTATTTCAGCCGAGCACTATAAAGTAATTAGAGTGATTTATCTCACATTTATCGTGATATAACGCAAATTTTCTCACTTAATCTGGTGTTTACCACGCGAACCGCGAAGCAAACACCCAATTATTAGGCTCAAACAGAAAATAAACCCTATTTGATGCCACACAGCTTGAGCAAGATCTGCTCTAAATCGCCCCAAGGCATAAGCTGTGAGTCGATAACTTCAAGTCGTGATTCAAAGCCATCGAGTGTGATTTCATTGACTGACACAACTTGATTCGCAACGTTGAAAGCAAAGCAACCTTGGTCGGTGTTAACCACCGCTTTAACGCGCTCAGCCGTTAAATCAGACAGCATTGAGAATAGTGCATCGAAATCGAATTTATACTCTGCGCCAAATAGCCAACCACAACTGTAGTAACCCTGCCCTTTGTTTTCCTTACGGATGAACGCTTCGCCCGGAGGAAGTTCAAATTGAGGTTCTTGTTCAGCGTGATCATGATGGTGTGATTCAAGATGAGTTGACGCACTACCGTACACACGCTCAATGTCCAACACTTCTAGAGGCACTTCACCATCGTGAATCAACTTATGGAACACTTTCGCTGGCGTTTGATCCGTGACCCAATCGTTAAATACATCGATGTCTTCAGAGTTAACAAGGTCAACTTTGGTACCAAGAATCACATCAGCACTGTCTAACTGATCATTAAAGTTCTGATTAGAGGTGTACTTTTCGTTGGATAAGTTACGCGGATCTACCAAACCTAGCGTTGCTTTAAGATCAACGTATGGTGTGTATTGTTCTGAAGTTAGGGTAGCAATAACCTGCTTTGGATGCCCTAGGCCTGTTGGCTCAATCAGTAAACGGTCCGGCTTTTGACGAAGCAACGCATTAATGCCCACCGACATCGGTACGCCAGCAGTACAACACATGCAGCCACCCTGCACCTCTTTAATCAATGCGCCTTGATCTGTCATCAATGCACCATCAATACCAATCTCACCGAACTCATTAACCAGAACAGCCCAGTTTTCATTCTCAGGTTTATTTTTCAATAGGTTCAAGATAGCAGTCGTCTTACCAACACCTAAGAAACCCGTAATTATGTTCGTAGGAACTTTTTTGGTCATATCAGTTCTCCTTTTTAAGGGAGTATATACTCAATCACCGAAAAGTTGACCCCAATCGCTTGTTTATACTTAGATTGATAGATTGAAAATAAGCCTTATGCCATGGGAAAGTGAGAAGAGAAGATGGTGTATGCATTCGAAGATCTGGCGCTAGAGAAAGAGAAGTGATTTTGGATGCTCCAAACAAACTAAAGGCGTACTTCAAGAGTACGCCTCACCCTCGTTACTCAATCGTGAGTTCGCGAATCAGGAAGTCTTAAATATCGACCTGAACATTTAACGAGGAACTAAAACTTTGTATTTTTGAATCCATCCAAATTGTGTGTAAAACCTCATGTCTCCTTGCGGCTCGTTATGTTGCTTTACGATTTAACTATGGTTCATTTTGGTAGTAATTCAAGTTAGCGCTGTAGATTCGATCAAAATTGTGACGGTGATTCCACTATATTCTTTATACAAACTATTTATGTAATACACTCCTTTCATAAATGAAATTCAACTTTGCATCTTTGTTGCTATAGGATAAGCAGAGTAGGCGTATAATTTACTTAAGCCCCGCCGCATCAACTCAGGAACCAAACTTCAATGACCAATAGAGAGAAATTTAAGCAGTCCCTTTTAGCAAAAATGCCAAGGGGTGCTATTAACCAATTTCTTTCTAGAGACAAAGCTCCCGTTTCAGTTCTCATCCTTTCTTGCCTTGTTGGTATCCTTGCGGGTGTTGTTGGTACCTACTTCGAAGTTGCAGTGCATTTCATAACAGAAACACGTACCGACTGGCTGAAAGATGAGCTGGGCAATCATCTACCACTTTGGTTATCTGCGTTTCTTATCAGTGCAGCCTTTGCTTTCATCGGCTATTTTCTCGTGCACCGCTTTGCCCCAGAAGCCGCAGGATCCGGTATCCCTGAGATTGAAGGAGCGATGGACGGGATGCGTCCGGTTCGTTGGTGGCGAGTTCTACCTGTGAAGTTCTTTGGCGGTATGGGCGCATTAGGTTCAGGTATGGTGTTAGGTCGTGAAGGACCAACCGTGCAAATGGGTGGTAGCATTGGTCGTATGGTCACTGACATCTTCCGTGTAAAAGACGATGACAGTCGACACTCACTGCTTGCCTCTGGCGCAGCTGGTGGTTTAGCAGCCGCATTCAATGCGCCGTTGGCTGGGATCATGTTCGTTGTTGAAGAGATGCGACCACAGTTCCGCTACTCCCTCATTTCTATCAAAGCCGTTATCATTTCTGCCGTCTCAGCCAACATTGTATTTCGTTCTATCAACGGGCAGTCGGCTGTCATTACCATGCCTCAATATCAACAGCCTGAACTGAGTGCACTTTGGTTATTCTTGTTGTTAGGCGTACTGTTCGGAATGTTTGGGGTCATTTTCAATAAACTGATCACCCTTTCACAAGACATGTTTGTCGCAATACACAAAAACGACCGCAAACGTTACTTAATAACAGGTACATTACTCGGTGGTTGCTTTGGTTTATTGCTTCTCTACATCCCAGAATTGACTGGCGGTGGTATCGGTATTATCCCAAATGTCACCAACGGTAATTACAGCACCAACATATTGCTGCTTATTTTCCTAGGACGTGTGCTTACCACTTTACTCTGTTTCGGCTCTGGTGCACCGGGTGGTATTTTCGCTCCTATGCTAGCACTAGGTACACTCTTTGGTTATGCATTTGGGCTTATCGCGGCGGCATTCTTCCCTGAGTTAAATATAGAACCAGGTATGTTTGCGATTGCAGGTATGGGCGCACTGTTCGCTGCGACTGTGCGTGCACCGATTACAGGTATATTACTGGTTATCGAAATGACCAATAACTATTACCTGATCTTACCTTTGATCATTACCTGCCTTGGCGCCGTTATCTTTGCGCAAATGCTAGGTGGCCAACCAATCTACAGCCAACTACTGAACCGCACGCTGAAAAATGAGAAGTTGAGACAACAAGACCTCCCTCAACAAGAGGAAGTTCGTTAATGACAAATGACTCATAGAACAAAAGCACACATTCAACGTGCTTAATGTCCCGATTCCGTATCAAAGTCAAAAAAGCAAACGTTAAAGTTGCTATCATCCACTCAAAATTAGTTGAGCGCCCTCAACAGCTATTGATGGCACAACTGCACGCATTAAATAGAGCAAAAGCTTTATTGTTAACCATTGTTTTATAAGTCACTAAGTTGGAGCAAGTCGTTGAACTGGAGAAGGTTGACCCAAGTAAAAAACGTGCCGCCATCTCAGGCATCTTTAGCACTTGGTGTTATAGGTCTAGGACAAGCTTGGGCTTTATATATACCAGGCATAGGTGAGGTTATTCGCCCCTACCTCGCTTCACTTGGTGCGCTGCTTCTGTTACCTGTTTTACTTCGTTACCTGACAAGTTTTAATACCTTCATCAATGATATTCGTCACCCGCTTAGTGGAAGCTTAATGGCGCCAATGAGCATGGCACTATTGATCCTATGTGACTATTTAGCCGAAATATCACCGATAATCGCCTACCCGATCTGGTTCTGTGCCCTATTACTTCATTTTTCGATGATGGTGTTGTTCTTCGGTTTCCAGATCATCAATTTCAAGATGTCTAATATCGTTCCAAGCTGGTTCCTATATCCTGTGGGGTTGATCAGTAGTTCGCTGGCGGGCACCCAATTTGGACACACAGTGTTTTCAGAAACGCTCGCAGCCACTTGTATCGGTATCTACTTCTTCTTGCTGCCTGTGGTGCTTTACCGCTTGGTGTTTGAAGGGAACCTCCCTCGTAGAGCAAGACCGACACTAGCAATCATGGCGGCTCCGGTGAATTTGTCGCTTGCCGCTTACTTGGTTAATTTCGACCACCCCGACCCAATTCTGACAGGCGCTTTAGCGGGTATTGCTATTACCATGACGTTGCTGATCTACTTATGCTATGTAAGGCTCATGCGACTCAAGTTCCAACCTTCCATTGCAGCGGTCACCTTTCCATCAGTAATCAGTGCTATCGCTATGCATCGTTTAACTACCTTTTTCGGTGCCGAGTATCCACAGTGGTACTGGTTACATAAATTTGGTTTCTTCGAACTTACCATCGCAACCATCCTAGTCATTTGGGTCGCTGGCGGTTACGTGAAGATGTACTGGCCCGAGCTTTTTGATCCTGATTACATGTCTAAGAAAGTGAAACGTTCTTAACCAATTCAAATAACACTTTCCAGCTCGCTGAATCCGCAGCTTCGCACAAAATAAAAAAAGGCCTCAC
>NZ_MCYD01000889.1:0-12964 GCF_002876325.1 Vibrio sp. 10N.261.52.A1 | reverse complement strand
CGTCACGTGTTACCGTAGAACCAGCACCCACTGTCGCACCATTACCGATAGTAACAGGCGCGATCAATTGGCTATCAGAGCCAACGAATACGTCATCGCCAATGATGGTCTTAAACTTATTCGCACCATCGTAGTTACAAGTAATAGCACCTGCACCAACGTTAACACGCTGACCAATCTCTGCGTCACCTAAGTAAGTAAGGTGGTTCGCTTTAGAGCCTTCACCAAGACGAGTGTTCTTCACTTCAACAAAGTTACCAACATGCGAATCATTGCGCATGTCAGCGCCTGGACGTAGGCGAGTAAATGGACCAACTGTGCAGTCTTCACCAACAGTAGCACCTTCAATTACGCTGTATGGGCGAATAACCGTGTTGTCATCAATTTCGCAGTCTTTTAGTACACAGCCAGTGCCGATAACCACGTTATCACCAATGCTTACGCTGCCTTCAATAATAACGTTGGTGTCGATCTCAACGTCCATACCACATTGCAGTTCGCCACGTAGATCAAAGCGGCTAGGGTCGCGTAGCATAACGCCCTGCTTCAATAGCTTGTCTGCTTGCTCAGCTTGGTAAGCGCGCTCTAGACGAGCCAGTTGAGAGCGATCGTTCACGCCTTCAACTTCAATTGGGCTAACTGGATGTACCGCTTCTACCGCACGACCTTCATCGTGAGCAGCGGCAATAACGTCAGTTAGGTAGTATTCGCCTTGCGCGTTGTCATTGCTTAGACCTGACAACCAACGCTTGAGATCACCACCTGTCGCAACCATAACGCCAGTGTTGATCTCTTTGATCAGCTTCTGCTCATCCGTTGCATCTTTTTGTTCAACGATAGCCACTACTGGGCCATTGCGACGAATGATACGGCCGTAACCCATTGGGTTATCCAGCACAACCGTAAGTAGTGCAATACCACCGTTTGGTTGAGCGTCTAATAGGTTTTCAATAGTTTCAGGCGAGATAAGAGGAACATCACCGTAAAGTACCAGTACTTTCTCATCATCAGCAAAATGTGCTGATGCCTGATCAACCGCGTGACCTGTACCTAACTGCTCTGCTTGCAGTGCCCAATTTACCGATTCCTCAGCCAAAGTAGCCTTCATCTGGTCACCACCATGGCCGTAAACCAAGTGGATATTTTGAGCGCCTAGACCATTACAGGTATCGATCACATGCTTCACCATTGGTTTACCCGCAAGAGTATGCAGAACCTTTGGTGTGTTTGAGTACATGCGAGTACCTTTGCCCGCTGCAAGAATTACCGCGCTAAACTTCATTGTAAACCTATCCGACGTAATTTTTATTAAGCTGATATTGTAACCGTTTTGAGACAAAAACTTAAATTGGAATAACCATTTAATCGGTAGTGATACGTAAACGTATACTTATGAGAATGCAAAAAAACAAAAAGGCGACCCTTAGGTCGCCTTTAGCTCAGAACCAATAATCTTATAAAAGATTAACGGCGCTGTTTTGTCAGTTCGATAACTCGTAACTGAGCAATGGCTTTAGCCAGTTCACCGGCCGCTTGTGCGAAGTCTATGTCGCCATGCTGATTTTGGATATTCTCCACAGCCTTGCGTTTAGCTTCTTCCGCCTTTGCTGCGTCTAGCTCTTCACCACGGATAGCTGTATCAGCCAGTACAGTCGCTGTACCAGGCTGAACTTCTACCATACCACCAGAAACATAAATGATTTCTTCGTGGCCGTGCTGCTTAACAATACGCACCATACCAGGCTTGATAGCGGTCAGCAGTGGAGTATGACCATGGAAAATACCAAGCTCACCCTCACTACCGGTCACCTGAAACGTCTCAACAAGACCAGAGAAAAGCTTTTTCTCTGCACTTACTACGTCTAGGTGAAAGGTTATTGCTGCCATATCGCCTCCTAGTTAGCCTTATAGCTTCTTAGCATTCTCAATAGCTTCGTCGATAGTACCGCAGTACATGAACGCTTGCTCTGGAATGTCATCGTATTCACCAGATAGTAGACCTTGGAAGCCACGTAGAGTCTCTTTTAGAGGTACGTAAACACCTGGGTCACCAGTAAATACTTCCGCTACGTGGTAAGGCTGAGTAAGGAACTTCTCAATCTTACGAGCACGAGATACTACTTGCTTATCTTCTTCAGATAGCTCGTCCATACCTAGGATAGCAATGATATCTTTCAGCTCTTTATAGCGCTGAAGTGTAGACTGAACGCCACGAGCGATGTCGTAGTGCTCTTGTCCAACTACCAATGGATCCAGTTGGCGAGAAGTAGAATCTAGCGGGTCGATCGCTGGGTATAGACCCATAGCTGCGATGTTACGGTTAAGTACAACCGTTGCATCCAAGTGCGCGAACGTTGTTGCTGGAGACGGGTCAGTCAAGTCATCCGCAGGTACGTATACCGCCTGTACAGACGTGATAGAACCTTGCTTAGTTGACGTGATACGCTCTTGTAGAACACCCATTTCTTCCGCAAGAGTAGGTTGGTAACCTACCGCAGAAGGCATACGGCCTAGAAGTGCTGATACCTCAGTACCTGCAAGCGTGTAACGGTAGATGTTATCTACGAATAGTAGAACGTCACGACCTTCGTCACGGAAACGCTCAGCCATTGTTAGACCAGTCAGTGCAACACGTAGACGGTTACCTGGTGGCTCGTTCATCTGACCGTAAACCATCGCTACTTTTGATTCTTCAGGTTTTTCAACGTTTACAACGCCTGCTTCCTGCATCTCAAAGTAGAAATCGTTACCTTCACGAGTACGCTCACCTACACCTGCAAATACAGATAGGCCAGAGTGTTGAAGTGCGATGTTGTTGATAAGTTCCATCATGTTAACGGTCTTACCTACACCTGCACCACCGAATAGACCGATTTTACCACCCTTAGCGAATGGACAAACCAAGTCGATTACCTTAACACCCGTCTCTAGAAGAGCTGTCTCGTTAGACTGTTCTTCGTAGCTTGGAGCTTCACGGTGAATTGCGTAGTGCTCTTCTGCACCGATTTCACCACACTCATCAATCGCGTCACCTAGAACGTTCATGATACGACCTAAGGTCTTAGTACCTACTGGTACTGAGATTGGAGCGCCAGTATTTTCTACTGTCAAACCACGACGTAAACCATCAGAGCTACCCATTACGATTGCGCGAACTACGCCACCGCCAAGTTGTTGCTGAACTTCAAGAACTAGACGCTCTTTCACTTCATTAACATTCAGAGCATCGTATACACGAGGTACTTCGCCCTGTGGGAACTCTACGTCGACTACCGCACCGATGATCTGTACGATCTTACCTGTAGCCATCGTTAATCCTCTAACTATTTAGTTTTACCTAAGCTTAAAACGAATAAGCGATTAAACCGCTGCTGCGCCTGAAACGATTTCAGAAAGTTCTTGTGTAATAGCCGCTTGACGCGCCTTGTTGTACACAAGCTCTAAATCATCGATTAGGTCGCTAGCGTTGTCGGTTGCAGCTTTCATTGCAATCATTCGAGCCGCTTGCTCACAAGCAAGGTTCTCTACCACACCTTGGTACACTTGAGATTCGACGTAACGAACCAATAGTGCATCTAGTAGTGGTTTTGGCTCAGGCTCATAAATGTAGTCCCAAGCATGATCGCGCTGCATGTCTTCGCTATCTGATTTAGGCAAAGGAAGTAATTGATCGATCGTTGGTTCTTGTACCATAGTGTTTTCAAACTTGTTGAACACTACGAACAGGCGATCCAATTCACCTTCATCATATTTCTTTAGCATTACGCTTACAGAGCCGATTAAGTCTTCAAGGCTTGGGCTATCGCCTAGGCCAGAAACTTGAGCTGCTACTTTCGCGCCGCTGTTGTTGAAAAATGCTGTTGCTTTTGAACCGATAATTGCCAGTTCAACTTCAGCACCTTTCTCAGACCAGTCTTTCATGTCTAACATAGCTTTCTTGAACAAGTTAATGTTCAAGCCGCCACATAGACCACGGTCTGTAGAAACGATGATGTAACCAACACGTTTGGCTTCACGTTCCTCAAGATAAGGATGCTTATACTCAAGGCTACCGTTAGCCAAATGACCGATCACTTTACGCATTGTTTCTGCATATGGACGAGTAGCTTCCATTGCGTCTTGAGAACGACGCATTTTTGAAGCTGCTACCATTTCCATTGCTTTCGTAATCTTCTGTGTGCTTTTAACACTACCGATTTTATTACGTATCTCTTTTGCGCCGGCCATCGTTACTCTCCGTTAATGGTATGAGGTGACCCGAAGGCCACCCACCAATTACCAGGTCTGGGTTGCTTTGAAATCGTCAACAAGCTTCTTCAGCTCAGCTTCGATATCATTGTTGTAAGCACCCGTTGTGTCGATCTGTGTAGCTAGATCGCCATATTGACCGCGAGCAAACGATAGTAAAGCAGCTTCAAAATCTAGCAGCTTATCAAGCGCTACATCTTGAAGGTAACCACGCTCTGCAGCGAAGATTACAAGTGCTTGGTCAAATACAGACATAGGAGCGTATTGCTTCTGCTTCATTAGCTCTGTAACTTTTTGACCATGGTCTAGCTGCTTCTTAGTCGCTTCATCAAGGTCAGACGAGAACTGTGCGAATGCCGCTAGTTCACGGTACTGTGCTAGAGCTGTACGGATACCGCCAGATAGCTTCTTGATGATTTTAGTCTGCGCTGAACCACCTACACGAGATACTGAGATACCAGGGTCAACAGCTGGACGTACGCCCGCGTTGAATAGCTCAGTTTGTAGGAAGATCTGACCATCGGTAATCGAGATTACGTTCGTCGGTACGAATGCAGATACGTCACCAGCTTGCGTTTCAATGATAGGAAGAGCAGTTAAAGAACCAGTCTTGCCTTTCACTTCACCTTTAGTGAATGTTTCTACGTAGTGTTCGCTTACACGAGCAGCACGCTCTAGTAGACGAGAGTGAAGGTAGAAAACATCACCAGGGAATGCTTCACGACCTGGTGGACGCTTAAGTAGTAGCGAGATCTGACGGTAAGCTACAGCTTGCTTAGATAGATCATCATAAACAATCAGTGCATCTTCACCGCGATCACGGAAGTATTCACCCATCGCACAACCTGCGTATGGCGCTAGGTATTGTAGCGCTGCAGATTCAGAAGCAGATGCAACAACAACGATAGTGTTTGCTAGCGCGCCGTGCTCTTCTAGTTTGCGAACTACGTTAGCGATAGTCGATGCTTTCTGACCGATTGCTACGTAGATAGAGAAAATACCAGAATCTTTTTGGTTAATAATCGCATCGATCGCCATCGCTGTTTTACCAGTTTGACGGTCACCGATTACTAGTTCACGTTGACCACGACCGATTGGGATCATTGAGTCAACAGACTTGTAACCAGTTTGTACAGGTTGATCTACCGATTTACGGTCGATTACACCTGGTGCAATTACTTCTACAGGCGAAGTTAGTTTCGCTTCGATAGGACCTTTACCATCAATTGGCTCACCTAGTGTGTTTACAACACGACCAAGTAGTTCTGGACCTACTGGCACTTCAAGAATGCGGCCAGTACCTGTAACTTTCATGCCTTCCTGTAGGTCAGCATATGGGCCCATTACAACAGCACCAACCGAATCACGGTTCAAGTTAAGTGCTAGCGCGTAACGGCCACCCGGTAGTTCAATCATTTCACCTTGCATCACGTCCGCTAGGCCGTGAATGCTAAGGATGCCATCGCTTACCGAAACGATAGTACCTTCATTGCGAGCTTCACTAACAACGTCGAAAGATTCAATACGTTGTTTAATTAGATCGCTAATTTCAGTGGAATTAAGTTGCATGCTCCAATCCCCATTAAGACTGCAATGCATCGCTCAGGCGGTCTAGTCGACCACGCGCTGAGTTATCGATGACTAGGTCTCCGGCTCGAATAATAACTCCGCTAAGCAGAGTCTCATCTATACTGCAATTCAGCTGTACTTTGCGCGCTAGGCGCAGTTCCAATTTGCTGCTGATATCTGCGCGTTGTTCTTCAGAAAGTTCAACCGCTGAAGTAACTTCAACATCGATCTCTTTCTCGTGCTCTTGTTTGAGCAATAAGAACTCTTTGCAAACATCAGGAAAAGCCATTAATCGGCCATTCTCTGCCATCACTTTTATCAAGTTCTGGCCGAATTCATCAAATTGTTCGCCACAAACTGCAATGAATACTTCCGCTAATTTTTCAGCAGTTAGAGAACTGCTTAGTAGATTGTGGATATCATTGTTTTGTGCCACTTCGGCAGCAAAAGAGAGCATTTGACTCCATTGGTCAAGCTCACCTTTCTCTACCGCAAAGTCAAAAGCTGCTTTAGCATAGGGGCGTGCGATTGTTGTCAAATCAGACATATACAGCCCCTTGCTTTAAAGTTTTGCAGTAATGTTGTCAAGAAGGTCTTTGTGTACGTCTTTATCGATCGTACGCTCAAGGATCTTCTCAGCACCAGCTATAGCCAGAGTTGCGACTTGTTTGCGCAGGTCATCACGGGCACGTGTGCGCTCAGCTTCAAGTTCTGCTTCAGCTTGCGCTAAGATTTTCTGGCGTTCTGCCTGAGCTTCTTCGCGAGCTTCATCAATAATTTGAGCTTTACGTTTGTTTGCCTGTTCAATAACCTCAGTTGCAGTGCGCTTTGCTTCTTTCATTTGCTCAGAAGCGTTGGCTTGTGCCAGGTTCAAGTCTTTAGCAGCGCGCTCAGCGGCTACTAGACCGTCAGCAATTTTCTTCTGACGCTCTTCAATTGCTTGCATGATTGGTGGCCATACATATTTCATGCAGAACCAAACAAACAGTGAAAAAGCAATTGCTTGACCTAGCAGAGTTGCGTTCATATTCACAACAGCTACCCCTCGTTAAGAATCAACTACAAAAATTTAATTAACTATTAAAGAGTTAATTAGCCTGCTAGTTGACCAACAAATGGGTTAGCAAACGTGAATAGTAGTGCGATTACGATACCGATCATTGGAACAGCATCCAGTAGACCAGCGATGATGAACATCTTAACTTGTAGCATAGGAGCCATTTCAGGTTGACGCGCAGCGCCTTCTAGGAATTTACCACCAAGAATAGCAAAACCAATTGCAGTACCTACGGCACAAAGACCAACAATAATAGCAACAGCGATTGCTGAAAAACTTAGTACAGTTTCCATTTACGTTCTCCGATTAACATTAATAGTTAGAATAAAGCTTAAAAATTTTTTTTAGTGATCACTATCTTCGTGAGCCATTGATAAGTAAACAATTGTCAACATCATGAAAACAAATGCTTGAATCAAAATAACCAAGATGTGGAAGATAGCCCAAGGTAGTGCACCTACCCATTGTAAGTACCACGGTAGCATTGCCGCGATAAGAATAAACACCACCTCACCCGCAAACATATTACCAAATAAACGCATACCTAGAGATAGTGGCTTCGCCAGAAGCGAAATTACCTCAAGTACCAAGTTAAATGGAATCATGATTGGGTGATTAAATGGATGCAGTGCCAATTCTTTAGCAAATCCGCCCAAGCCTTTTACTTTGATGCTGTAGTAGATCATCAGAGCAAAAACACCTAGAGCCATTGCCATGGTTATATTTACATCAGCTGTAGGAACCACTTTCAAGTAAGGGATACCTAACCAATGCTCTGCAGGATATGGTAAGAAATCGATTGGCACTAAGTCCATCAAGTTCATTAAAATAATCCAGCAGAATATAGTCAGTGCTAATGGGGCAATCAGCGGGTTGCGGCCATGGAAAGTTTCTTTAACGTTGTCGCCAACGAATTCCACTACCATTTCTACAAAACACTGAAGCTTACCAGGTACACCTACTGTTGCTTTCTTAGCGACTGAGCGAAAAACCCAAAGGAATAACATCCCTGTCAACACCGAAAAAAACAGACTGTCTATATGTACGTTCCAGAAACTTGTCTCCTCTACAAAACCTAACTTAGCTAAAGATAGATTCTGTAAGTGGTGTTCAATGTATCCGGATGCTGTTGCCGCAGCCATAACTCGTCCTATTTCTTATTGTTAATGAAAAGCACTGGCGCAAAGATATTAATACCAAGAACCAGTAAATAGGTCAGTTTGAGGGGAATTAACTCCACCTGCATATACATGTAGACAATAGAGAATAGTAGAACTGTGATTAGGATTTTTAGCGCTTCGCCAGCATAGAACGACGCCGCAACTAACTTAGTCGCGCGAGCTCCACAAAAAAGGAAAGCACACACACAAAAAACCACATTCGCGATGACAAAAATGCCGCCACCGATTAATGCAGCAAAACCCCAGTCAGGATTAACAGCTAAACCTAACCCTATCGCCACTAATATAACCGCGCTAAGCTCGATCAATAACATTTGCTTTGCAAGCACTCGTCCTGGTCTTGCTAACGCCGCTACCATGTATTCGTTCCTCTTTAAGCCCACTTTACCACTCGCTAAAAAGCGTGCTGAGAAATTGGCGAAAATTATACGTTCAGCCAAATCGATTGCAATAAGAACGCTGCAATCATTTACATTTTTGCATACAAACCGACAACTTTTGTACGAAATTACTTGTTTATTACATAATTGACCTAAATCAATTATCTCATTTAGTACTCTAATTTAGCAATAAGTTGCTCTAATTTGTGAGGCTCATCAAGAGTAATTGTCACTTTTGACTTACCGCTAACAGAACGAGTAACTGAAACGTTTGCTTGTAATTTTTCCGTGAGTCTTCGCGAAAGTTCGATAGCTTCTGTGTCTTCAGGCTTCGATTCTGGCTCAACGTCTGGTTTTAAACACTTTTTAACAAGTTGTTCAGTTTGACGCACGGTCATGTTTTTGGTCGCCGCAGTGTTCGCAGCCTCAACCTGGGTATCACCTTCAAGCGCAAGCAGTGCTCGAGCATGCCCCATTTCCAGTTGTTTGTTGGAAACTAAACCTTTTACTTCATTTTCGAGCTGATTTAGACGTAATAAGTTACTAACCGTTGCTCTCGATTTACCAATCACATCAGCGACTTGCTGGTGCGTCAGTTCAAATTCATTCTGTAAGCGCTCTAGCGCTTGTGCTTCTTCAATAACATTCAGATCTTCACGCTGAATATTCTCGATTAACGCCATCGCAATCGCGGCTTTGTCTTCCACTCGCTTGATAAGACACGGTACTTGCTTAAGGCCCGCTTGACGAGCAGCTCTCCAACGACGCTCACCCGCAATAATCTCATACTGATCTTGCGCTAATGGACGCACAACGATTGGTTGGATGATGCCTTGAGATTGAATGGAAGCCGCTAGCTCTTCTAGCGCTTCAGGCGCGATATCTTTACGCGGTTGATAAACACCTGGCTTCAAGCTACCAACAGCCAATTCTGTTAGCTCTCCATCAGCCGATAACGCCTGACTATGAGAAGCGACTTGCTGTTTTTCACGAGCCAATGAGCTAGTTGCAAGCAGTGCATCTAGCCCTTTTCCTAAACCACGCTTAGACATTGAGCGAATTCCTTTGGTTAGACCTATACTGGGACTTCTTCACGACGCAACATTTCGCCTGCAAGAGCAAGATATGCCTTAGCACCAGCGGAATATTTGTCGTAGTACATTGCTGGTTTGCCGTGACTCGGCGCTTCAGCAAGGCGTACATTTCTAGGGATCACGGTTCGGTAGACTTTGCTACCGAAGTGTTTTTTGAGTTGATCTGATACTTCGTTTGATAAGCGGTTGCGAGGATCATACATAGTACGCAGAAGACCTTCGATCTTCAGGTTCTCATTCACCACCGCCGCAAGCTTACTGATGGTATCCATCAACGCAGTCAAACCTTCAAGAGCAAAGTATTCACATTGCATTGGAACTAATACGGAATCGGCAGCTGCCATGGCATTAATTGTAAGAAGGTTTAATGAGGGCGGGCAATCAATAAAGATGAAATCATAATTATCGCGAATGGATGCGAGTGCATTTTTAAGGCGAACTTCGCGCGCAAACACTTCCATTAGCTTGATTTCTGCCGCAGTAACATCACCGTTTGCGGCGATGAGATCATAATTGCCAGATGTACTCCGGCAAACTACCTCATCAAATGGGGTGTCTTCAACCAACAAATCGTAAGCAGTTGCTTCAACCTGATATTTGTCGACACCGCTCGCCATAGTGGCATTACCTTGAGGATCGAGGTCAACAACCAATATCTTGCGTTTAGTTGCCGCCATTGATGCTGCTAAGTTAATGCAAGTTGTTGTTTTTCCTACGCCGCCCTTCTGGTTGGCAATTGCTACGATTCTACCCACTATGGCCTCGCTGATTATCCCTGACGCGATAAAGTTACTAGATGACGCTCTCCGTCAAGCTCTGGCACTCGCAAAGCTTTGATATCTGTCACTGAACACCATTCAGGTAACAGGTCAATTTCGTCTCTAGGATGTTGTCCCTTAAGAGCCAAAAATACACCGGATTGCTCTTTAGGTAAATGGTGACACCACTCTACCATGTCTGTCATTGACGCAAATGCGCGACTGAGCACTGCATCAAACTTTTCTTCAGGTTGAAACTCTTCAACACGGCTTTGAACTGGCACAACGTTGTCGATACCCAGCTCATGAACCACTTGCTTAATGAAACGAATACGCTTACCTAAGCTATCTAGCAAGTAAAACTCGCAGTCTGGGTTCATGATTGAGAGCGGAATCCCAGGTAGGCCAGGTCCAGTACCCACATCGATAAAGCGCTTACCCTGTAAGTGAGTGCTAACAATGATGCTATCTAAGATATGTTTCACCATCATTTCTAATGGGTCACGAACCGAAGTCAGGTTGTAAGCCTTGTTCCATTTATTGAGTAACTCAACGTAGCCAACCAACTGGCTACGTTGTTTTTCAGATACTTCTAAGTCAGTCTGGCCAATCAGGTGATCCAGTTTTTCGCGTAATACGCTCATTATGCTTCCTCACCCTTTTTCAACAGGCCATGTTTTTTCAAGTAAACCAGTAGAATTGAAATTGCCGCAGGTGTAATACCTGAAATACGAGAAGCAATACCAATTGAATCCGGTTTAGCGTTAGTTAGTTTTAGAACCACTTCGTTAGAAAGCCCTTTTACCTGGCTGTAATCGATGTCAGCAGGCAGTTTGGTGTTTTCATGACGCAGTGATTTTTCAATTTCGTCTTGTTGACGCTGAATGTAGCCTTCATACTTCACTTGGATCTCAACTTGCTCAGCCGCTTGTTGATCTTCCAGTGCAGGAGCAAAACGATCCAGAGCCGTCAGCTGTGAATAAGTCATTTCTGGACGACGCAGAAGATCTTCACCGCTCGCTTCACGAGACATTGGGGTTTTTAGGATCTGGTTCAGCGCACCAATATCTTCAGATTTTGGATTAATCCAAGTCTCTTTCAGACGTTGACGTTCTTTCTCCATGTTGTCCATCTTCTCGTTGAATCGAGCCCAACGTGCATCATCAATCAAACCAAGTTCACGAGATTTTTCTGTCAGACGGATATCGGCGTTGTCTTCACGAAGCAACAGACGGTATTCCGCACGAGACGTAAACATACGGTACGGTTCTTTGGTGCCCATGGTTGATAGGTCATCGATAAGAACGCCCATGTAAGCTTGGTCACGACGTGGGCTCCAGCCTTCTTTGCCTTGAGTAAATAGACTCGCGTTCAAACCAGCCATCAGGCCTTGCGCAGCTGCTTCTTCATAACCAGTTGTACCGTTGATTTGACCAGCAAAGAACAGACCTTTAATAAACTTCGTTTCGTAAGTCAGTTTTAGGTCGCGAGGATCGAAGAAATCATACTCAATCGCGTAGCCAGGGCGCACGATGTGAGCATTTTCGAAGCCCTTCATTGAGCGAACAATTTGAACCTGTACATCAAACGGCAGACTGGTAGAGATACCATTCGGGTATAACTCATGTGTCGTTAGGCCTTCAGGCTCAATAAAAATTTGGTGGCTGTTTTTATCAGCAAAACGCATCACTTTGTCTTCAATCGAAGGACAGTAGCGAGGACCAATACCCTCAATCACGCCAGCGTACATCGGGCTACGGTCAAGGTTGGCACGAATCACATCGTGCGTATTTTCATTGGTGTGCGTGATGTAGCATGGGATTTGGCGTGGCTGTTGTGCTCGGCTGCCCATGAATGAGAAAACCGGTGTTGGGTTATCACCGTGCTGAACCTCAAGTTCAGAAAAATCAACACTGCGCGCATCGATACGAGGAGGTGTACCTGTTTTCAGGCGATCAACTCGAAATGGAAGATCACGAAGTCGGTCAGCCAAAGCGATCGATGGTGGATCGCCAGCACGACCACCAGAAGAGCTTTCCATACCAATATGGATCTTACCGCCGAGGAATGTCCCTACCGTCAGTACCACAGCATTAGCACGGAACTTAAGGCCCATTTGAGTGACCACACCGACCACTTGATCCTGTTCAACGATCAGGTCATCAACCGATTGCTGGAACAAAGTTAGATTTGGCGTGTTTTCAAGGACATTACGAACAAAGGCTTTGTAGAGTGCACGGTCTGCTTGAGCGCGAGTTGCACGAACCGCAGGGCCTTTTGACGCGTTTAGTGTTCTGAACTGAATACCTGCATGATCAATGGCTTGCGCCATCAAACCACCCATTGCATCGACCTCTTTCACCAAGTGGCCCTTACCGATACCACCGATAGCTGGGTTACAAGACATTTGTCCCAAGGTATCGATATTATGAGTAAGTAATAACGTACTTTGACCAGTACGTGCAGATGCGAGTGCGGCTTCCGTTCCTGCATGGCCGCCACCAACAACGATGACGTCAAATTTTTCGTGATAAAGCATGAACCGACCTCAGGTATTCAAACGTTTTCTAGACTGATAAAAAGGAGCGATATTCTACCTGTTTTCATAGCTTGAGAAAACGTTTTTGGAATTTTTCGATTAAGCTGTTTTTAATTAATATAGATAAGATCTTTAAAG
>NZ_MCYD01000888.1:0-3288 GCF_002876325.1 Vibrio sp. 10N.261.52.A1 | reverse complement strand
GGTATTTTTTATATGAATATTGCTCGTATAGACCTTAATTTACTTGTGTATTTAGACATGTTGCTACGTGAAAGAAACGTTACGCGAGCAGCGAATCAGCTGGGGATTACTCAGCCTGCAATGAGTAATGGACTGCGCCGATTACGCGATCTACTTGAGGATCCGTTGCTGGTCAGAACAAGTGAAGGAATGGTGCCAACCGAGCGCGCGCAAAAGTTGCAACCTTTGATTCGCAACATCTTGGCGAATGTAGAAAAGACCTTGCAACCGACGACGGAATTTAACGCAGAAGACAGTGAACGCGTATTTCGTATCATGGCGAGTGACTATGCTGAATCCACCATTATTCAGCCGCTATTAAGAAAGTTGAGTGAGATAGCGCCGAAAATACGCCTCGATATTATGACGCCAAGTGACGTGAGTTATCAGGATGTAGAGCAGGGTACCGTTGATATCATCATTAACCGCTTCGACGATATTCCTCAGTCTTTTCACCAGATGAGCCTTTGGCACGACGGCTTCTCTTGCCTATTCAGCTGCGACAATCCGATAGCTGACAATTTCGATATTCTTTCTTACTTAAAAGCGCAACACATTTGGGTGAGCAAAACCGGTATGGGTACGGGGGTCGGGATTAACCCAAGTGAAGCGCAGAAATTAGGGTGGATCGATGAAGCGCTAATGCGTATTGGTAAGACCCGAAACATTACTGTGTTCACTCGACATTACCTGTCAGCGATTCTATTCGCGCAACAGAAAAACCTGATCCTTACCATCCCAACCAAAGCAGCACAGCTGCAACGCAACAACCCTAAGTTATTGATCAAACCTGCTCCTTTTGCCATCGAACCTTTTGAAGTGAAGATGGCGTGGAGCCCGTTGTTACAAACCAATCCAGACCACCAGTGGATGCGTCGCTTGATAAAAAGTGTCGCCAATGAAATTGAAAGTGGTGTGACGGAATAACCCTATTTTTAGGGTATTTCTTTTGTGAATGTCCATTATAAGTGGCATAAATTAGCTAAATTTTCGTCAGTTACGTAAATTTAAGTGAGTAGTCAGTGATTAACTTGAGAGAGATTTTATGAGCAGTCGTATTCAACAGGGAAGCTTGAACATAGATAGCACCCTCTACCAACTAGTTAATGAACAGATCATCCCTGGCACGGGTATTCTTGCAGAAGACTTCTGGCAGTCATTTGCAACCATCCTCAAAGATCTGGCACCAAAGAATCGTGCATTGCTTATCAAGCGTGAAGATCTCCAACATCAAATCGATGTGTGGCACCAAGAGCGTGCTGGTCAAACACTGGATGCTGCAGAATATAAACAGTTCCTACAGCAGATCGGCTACCTAGTACCTGAAGGCGATGATTTCCAAGTAACGACTGCTAATGTTGAGCCTGAAATCGCAACGCAAGCAGGGCCGCAGCTTGTAGTGCCTATCATGAACGCGCGATTTGCACTTAACGCAGCAAACGCGCGCTGGGGCAGTCTATATGATGCGCTCTACGGCACAGACGTGATCAGCGAGAGTGATGGCGCAGAGAAAGGCGGTAGCTTCAATCCAGTACGTGGTGCCAAAGTGGTGAGCTATGCTCGTGGTTTCCTTGATGATGCCGCACCGCTCAATGGCGTTTCTCATAAAGACGTGACTAAATACAGCATCAGCAACGTGAGCATCGGCAACACGCTTACGGCGACTCTCGATAACGGCGAAGAAGTCACGCTAATCGACCGCAATCAATTTATTGGTTATCAAGGTGACGCTAGTGCGCCGTCTTGTATCCTGCTTAAACACAATAACCTTCATATCGAAATTCAAATCGATCCTAGTGCGCCAATCGGCAGCGTAGATGCAGCCGGTATTAAAGATGTGCTGGTGGAAGCTGCACTAACGACCATTATGGATTGCGAAGACTCAGTAGCCGCTGTTGATGGTGAAGATAAGGCACTGGCTTACCGTAACTGGTTAGGCTTGATGAAAGGTGACCTACAAGAGTCGCTAGAAAAAAATGGCAAGACCATTGTTCGTAGCCTGAATCCAGATCGCCAATACACCAGCGTAACGGGTGGTGAGATCTCGCTTAAAGGCCGAAGCATGTTGTTTGTTCGTAATGTTGGTCATTTAATGACGAACCCAGCGATTATTGATGATGAAGGGAATGAAGTCCCTGAAGGCATCATGGATGGCATGATTACTTCACTGATCGCTATGCACGATTTGAAAGGGAACAGTGCTTACCAAAACTCGACCGCTAACAGCATCAATATCGTAAAACCTAAGATGCACGGCCCTGAAGAAGTGGCATTTACCAATGAGCTTTTTGGTCGCATTGAAGACGCATTAGGTTTAGAACGCTTTACTATCAAAGTTGGCATTATGGATGAAGAGCGCCGAACCTCTGTGAACTTGAAAGAGTGTATCCGCGCCGCTAAAGATCGTGTTGTGTTCATCAACACAGGTTTCTTGGACCGAACGGGTGACGAGATTCATACGAGTATGGAAGCGGGTCCATTTGCTCCTAAAACACAACTGAAAACCATGACATGGATTGGCGCTTATGAAGATCAAAACGTTGATCTGGGCTTAGCTTGTGGCCT
This sequence comes from Vibrio sp. 10N.261.52.A1, assembly GCF_002876325.1. Classification (NCBI taxonomy): domain Bacteria; kingdom Pseudomonadati; phylum Pseudomonadota; class Gammaproteobacteria; order Vibrionales; family Vibrionaceae; genus Vibrio; species Vibrio sp. 10N.261.52.A1. The sequence goes on along the minus strand of NZ_MCYD01000888.1, from coordinate 684 downwards.
GCAAGGTAAAGCCCAAATTGGTAAAGGTATGTGGCCAGAACCAGACAACATGGCGAAGATGATGGATGCCAAAATTGGCCACCCACAAGCGGGTGCTAATACCGCTTGGGTTCCTTCGCCAACCGCGGCTACTTTGCACGCATTGCACTACCACAAGGTCAGTGTTCCAAGTCGCCAAAAAGAGCTACGCGAGCGTGTGAGAGCGAACGTTGACGATATCCTTACTATTCCTCTGCTGGGTAATCAAAAGCTGACTGCACAAGATATTCAAAATGAATTGGATAACAACACGCAAGGCATCCTAGGTTACGTAGTGCGTTGGATTGACCAAGGTGTAGGTTGTTCGAAAGTTCCTGATATTAATAACGTAGGACTTATGGAAGACCGTGCCACACTGCGTATTTCGAGCCAGCACATTGCAAACTGGTTACGCCATGGCATTTGCGATGAAGCCCAAGTGATGAAAACGATGAAGCGCATGGCTGCTGTTGTTGATGAGCAAAACGCTGGTGATCCAAGCTACCAGAATATGGCGCCTAATTTTGAAAACAGCATTGCGTTTTCTGCAGCGTGTCAGCTGGTGTTTGAAGGCTGTGCTCAGCCAAGCGGTTATACCGAGCCAGTACTCCACGCTATGCGCTTGAAACTCAAATCACTTAAATAGCTAAAAAACCGGATAATAAG
>NZ_MCYD01000887.1:1135-1289 GCF_002876325.1 Vibrio sp. 10N.261.52.A1 | reverse complement strand
CTTGTAACGCGTGTCTTCCGTAGAGTAAGCACCACCACGGTAAGTTGGCATTGTTAGGCTACCGCCGTCATCCATAACGTTTTGACGTAGGTGAGCGTACATACCGAATGTCGCATTGTTACCAGAGTTGTTGACTACATCGTATTCAACGTCA
>NZ_MCYD01000887.1:0-402 GCF_002876325.1 Vibrio sp. 10N.261.52.A1 | reverse complement strand
ACATCGTATTCAACGTCAATCGCGTAGCTGCCGCGCTTAAGGATGAATGTTTTTGTGTAATCTAGGCCGTTCGCTTGGTAAGTCATTGGGATGCGTAGTTCATCCTGACCGTCAGCCAGCGTGAAGCTGTCTGCTGAAACCGTGTAGCTAGGGCGGTTAGTGCTGCTAAGGTCGATACCTTGAGGACCAACTAGACCGCTTTGCGCGATAAATTGGTGGCCTGGTTCATTCTTAAGAAGAACAAAGCTCTCTTCAGAATCAAACTCAGCTGAGTAATCATTTAGGTCTGCTTTCACAACATCACCACCAACCGTATCAATTGACAGAGTCAGTACATCAGTGGTCACTGTGATAGTTTTTGCAGAAGAAGCAACTTGACCAGGAGCCGGGTCTAGATCATCT
>NZ_MCYD01000886.1:0-4877 GCF_002876325.1 Vibrio sp. 10N.261.52.A1 | reverse complement strand
TCGAAAAGATTATGAAGACAGACGCCGACGCCAAAAACAAGGTATCGAGAAGGCGAAGAAAGAAGGGAAGTATCAAGGAAGAAAGCCAGATTTAGAGCTGCATGAAAAAATCTACAAGCTTAGAGTGGGTAACCAGATGAGCATCAACGAGACAGCCAAAATGATAGGCGTCTCAGCGAGAACCGTTGTACGTGTCGTTAAGAAGATGAATGCTCAGCGCGAAGGTGAGTAGGTGAGTGTATCCTACTTAGATTTAGGCTCTGTGATGGCAGACCAAGTGAAATGGAATGGGCTTGTTGCAAAAATGGAAGATGTGTCTGATGAGCCCATCTGATCACTTCATTTCATGCGTATATTCCAAAGATATTGAAGAGTTCATTTAGGAAGGCGGATCCCTTCAAAACCTTGAATCATCGTCGCCCACTCTTCATCAGTTCTGGTACGGATAGGTCTTGGCATTGCTGGTCCCTTTTAAGACATTGGAAGCCATGACCATATCGAATTTGGAGTGGGATTATTAGATGGGGTTTACCGCCAGCTTACCTTTGGTTGACGGGGTATTTTATGCTCTCACTGGTAGAGATTCTGGACATTAAATATCTGAACAATATCGTTGAGCAGAATCACCGATGGGTGAAACAGAAAACACGTCAAGCGCTAGGTTGGAAGTCAACGGAAGGAGCTTTGACCAGTTTACATGGGCGGGAAGTGTGGACGATGCTCAAACAAGAGCAGATTGATATTGAAGGTGATACGGCCTTTGAGCGGTTCTACGCCCTTGCAGGATAATTGTACCTGGAGGATTGGTCTGTCACACCTCTAGCTAGATTTGCGACAGAACCTTATTTGCTAGTAGACTAATGGTATCAATAGATATCCATTCCGTCACATTAACCAACCTGAAAGTGCCAGTCGCGGTTCATCACCCCGTGATTGTTGGTTTTCGACACGATGAGTAGTATTTGGTGACGGGAAAAACATCACACTACGATTAGGCAGTGGTGTGATATCATGTACTGTACCTTGATAGTCAAATATGAGTTTTGATTGTGAAGATAGTAACTCAGAATTACCAAAATAAACGATAATTGTGACCTTGTATGGCTTAACTTGTGCGCTATTGGTGTGATCATTGTGATTATCGATAAAACAGTGGCGATTAAATGATGTTAACGAGAAGCTTTGCTCAAACTCAGTAACGTCAAGACCAAGTAAAGGAAGCCAGTTTGCCACTGCTTGCTTAGCAATTTGACTAACTAAGGCATCATTACCTTGATCGAGGAAATGGTAGATAAAGCTAAACCTGTCTTCTGGTACTGGCGCCTGGTTCATTTTTTGGAACACTTTTTTACGTTTCTCTAAAGTGAGTAGCTCTGTATTAAACTTCTTACCGTTGTGTCCGACTCGTGTGCGCCAACCTCGTTGTTGTTGCCAAGACTCTATTACAGCCTTATTGAAATTGGTAAAACTGGTTTTGTCGAAAAAATCATCTATACATAAAAAACCGTTTTTCGTTATTTGTTGACGTATCTTTTGGCTGGAAATCAGATCAATCATGAGCAAGATCCTGCACTGAGTTTGGTGAGCCTGAGCGTATATACCAAAAAGATAAAACAACGGTAGTGACAACAGCAAACATCCCATAATTACTAACACCAAAATGACTTGTGATACCAAACAATACCATACCCAAAGGTACTCCGGTATTTGTGACCATCTGATCACTTGATGCAAAGACAGGAAGCTGATTTTCGGTTAGGTATGTTTGCGTAACCGTGTCCCATTTAATCCCACTCATAGTAGTTGCACAAGCGCCGAACATTGCACAAACGACAATCACAACGATTGGTAAGGTACTACTCATTACGATAGCTTGTATAGACAGTAGTATCAGGCATAGGAAATGTACTCGTTTCCATGTGAGGTGTTTAAAGCGTCCGCTTAGCATCCCCGTAGATCCCACTAATGATCCTATAGCTATGCAGGTTGCTACAAATGCCCAGCCGTTTTCAGAATGATTGGCAATAACCATTGCAGGCCCAGCAACCCCTAGGAACCCAAGACATATAGAGACAAAAAACCAGCTTTTTAGGCCGTTAGTTGACCAATCTGGTAATGACTTTAGAGTTAGACGCACTGACGATTTACCTTTTCTTTCTTCTGGGTTAGGCTCGTTAGTCGCTTCTGAATTGGGTACAAGTCTGATTGCATATATCAACCCAATGGCGATAAGAAAGGTTATACTGTCAATAATCAGCACCACCTCAAAACCAAGTAACAAAGCTAAAGTGGCGCCTGAAAGAGGTCCAACAATACTATAGATGTCGCCTAGAATTGCTAATATGGAATTGGCTTGCTCGCGGTTTTCTACAGAAGTAATACTGGGGATTAATTGGAAGCTCGCCGGGAGATAAAAGGAAGATCCGAGGCCATAAACAAATGCTGAAATCACCATAGCTAAGATAGTGTTTGTGCCGATTAGAATATATAGTAGTAACCCAAACTGAGCAAGTAAGCGCGTTATATCTGCAATTATCATAGTTTGCTTTAGTGCCGTTATTGCTAGCTTGCGATAGATAAGCATACCTAGAAAGCGGCCTAACCAGAGAGCTAACATTACAAGAGCGATCCCTACTCCAGAAGGAGATATATTAAAGGACTCTATAGAAAAAGCTATCGGGATTAATGCATTACCGGCCCCAGAAGCGAAACTGGCCGCAGCAAACAAAGTGAAATTTCGGTTCCACTCGATGGCTTTAAGTGTACTGACAAGTGACATATTATAATCCTCGGATGATTAGGCCATTTCTTAAGCCAAAGTGTATAAAGGCTTCGACATGTGTTGGATCTATGTCCAATAGCTTCGACAGTTCAAGAACCGTTGAAGAAGAGGAGCATTGTAGCGATCGTAAAATAGCGAGGTACTTCTTGTATTTAAGTTTGATGGTTCGCTTCGGAGTGATCAGACGGATCACACCTCCTGTTGTTTCATATGGAGGAAGAAAGTTATAGTAGCCTCGGAAGCCACAGTCAGATGGCAAGTTTTCAGAGTCAATAGAGAAAGGTAGTGCATTACCAACACGTGGCTTTAAGGCCTGTAATTTTTGTTTTTGACTTAGTTCGTTGTAGTTTTGACCATCGAAATCTTCAAAAGCTACGGTTAAGTGCATTGAAGTGACTCCCTTACCATGTACATCATGTAGCTTTGATCTTGGGTAAAAAGCAACATCACCAGTGTTATAGTTAACTGTTTCGTTGTTATCATGGATCCAATGCTTACTGCCAAATAGTTGAAGGACTAGAAATGGATGATCATCCGAGTGCATTTTAAATGCGGTATGGTTAGCTTTAGTTAAGTAGCACTGAATCCAACATTTCACCCCATACCTAGATTCTATGTGTTCTTGAATTCCTCTTAGCTCGGTAACATGATCGTTGATGTGGTCGAAGACTAATGTGCCGCCTTCATTGAGGCATTGGGTCACCAAATCGTTATCGAGTAAGCTATGTTCGATTAGGCCTTCGCCTATTCTTGATTGTACAAATAGTGCAGGGTGTAAGTCTTTTCCATCAGCTATGAGACGAATATTCAGACGTGAAGTCCCTATATTTGAAAGGCGACTGAACACTACTGAAGCCAATGGTTTAAGATCGTCCTTCACATAAGTTTTATTGTATGTAGCTGATAGTTTAGTGGAAATTGATAGTTCATCGATGGCGTTAAGCACCGATTCTAATGATTTAGATAGCATGCAAAGCTCCTACTTTGATGAGTTTCGCGAGCAACCTTCTTTGTAGTATATCTTGCAACCAGTTGTTAGCGAGTAATGGCTTGTTGAGCTGACAGCTTAATGTGTTTAATACAATCAGTTCGTCAGCTTCTAACTTTACTTTTCCAAAGTCCGTAATGAGTGTATTTTCGTGGCAAGTATAGGAAAGCCAAGTTAAAGTTCGTCCCAATAATGTATCCAGATTTGAGATAATATTTGGATCATACATAGGAGGAATATAAGCGTGATCTTTGGCTGAGCCTGATTCCTTACAACTCAGTCCAATGAATACACCTGGCCCCAACGCATGAAAAATATGCATTACGCCTTGACGGACGTTGTAATGTTGTCCCGGTTTTAGAGATAAACGTTTTGCACTTGGTAATAGGGGTTTGTAATCGAGATGGATTCCAGTGAATCGCTCTGAATTGGCTATTTTCGGTTTGAAAGGTGGTTTTTCCTCCCACAAATATAGATCCCGACCAAAGCCAGCGACATCAATAATGTGAGAATCTTCAAAGTCTTGATGTATACCAAATGGGGTCCAATTTGACGAAGAAGTCAGAAAGATGTACACATCGACTAATTTTGGGCAATCATAGCTAATTAAAAGCCCATTGGCATTGATATAGTCAAATACCTGTAGGGTTAATGGTAAGCTCCACTTAGTGATTTCATTTAAGGCAAGACAGAAACCCGACCCATAGAGTGCATTAAGATGTTCTTGAGGCTCGCCTAAACACGTGCCCCACCTATGCACAATGTTACTACAGGCTATGTAGTCAAGGGAGTGTTGTTGAAAGACGCGGTATTTGGGTTCAATACGTGTTGAATTCATAGCGCTATTGATAGCGTGGCTAATAGTTAATGTGTCTATCATGATAGTGGATAGCCCCAAATTGGGGCTACCTTCCTACTTAGTGGCCTACGTCTTGACGTGGGCTTGTACAACTGCCACATGTGTTCGCTTCTGCTTCAACTTCAAATTCCAGTTCAAATTCTTGTGAAGCCAACTGTTCTTGAATATTTTTTTGTTCCATCGGGATTACTCCATTTTTATATTATAAGCTCGCGCACGATGTGCAAGCAATTACATAATATATATTT
>NZ_MCYD01000885.1:0-641 GCF_002876325.1 Vibrio sp. 10N.261.52.A1 | reverse complement strand
TACGCTCAAGCAACCTCCGCCTTCTTTAGTGAGTATCAACCCGACCTTGCCCCTAGTTAAAGGGCGATTTTTGTCTCCGCGAAAGCGGAGGGATCCGCACGTCTGAACCTTTCTTACCCTGTTTTATCTCTCATTTTTCTTGTTTTACCCACCTCGTTATTCGTGGATCTCGTGTCCGTTGGGCGTTATTCGGGACAGAGTTTTCTATTCACTGTCTTTCATAAGAAAGGTAGTGCAAGAAAGGTTCGATAAAAAGAATTGCTACAATAGTGCTCAATAAGGCGCTGCGCTTATGAACACTACGTATGAACATGAATACCAATATGAATAAAAATATAAATATTTAAGAACAAGCAAAAGCCGGACGCGATACCTTTCTTTTGTCATACGACAGGTACCTTCTTCGATATAACGCTAAGTTATGTGGATCCCTCTCATCATCTCCTCACTTAACGTCCACCTACATCCGGATGGTATGGCTTAGCAGGACCAGGGTTTTGTGCTGTTCATATTGCCACGTCATAAGAGCAGTCTCGTCTTATGAGAGGGTATCCTTCTAACATTCATTAAAATAGTCATGGATTGTAGTTACGGCTTAAACAGACGATTTTATAAAAGGAATGGACTGTAGTGGCATAGTG
>NZ_MCYD01000884.1:0-3700 GCF_002876325.1 Vibrio sp. 10N.261.52.A1 | reverse complement strand
CAACAGGCCATTGACGCGATGAACTCTGGCAAAGCCTACGAGCTTGTACAAAAGCTTGCTGCTCACGCCTAACGAACGACGAATTGAGACAAAGAACATGACACAGACTACCGATAAACTGTCGACCCACGTTTCAGTTAAAGAAGCTGAAATGGCGGAAGTATTAGCAAAAATCGTTCGTGATAAATACCAATGGGTTGAAGCGCGTAAACAAGCTCAGCCACTGGAAGGGTTTAAAGCAGCGTTAACCGCAGCAGACCGCAGTTTTTATGATGCACTGAGCGGCGAACAGACGGTTTTCATTACTGAATGTAAAAAGGCATCACCGTCGAAAGGTTTGATCCGTGACGACTTTGACTTGGACTACATTGCATCGGTTTATAACAACCACGCTAACGCAATCTCAGTGCTGACCGACGAGAAATACTTCCAAGGTGACTTTGAGTTTTTACCTAAGGTTCGCAGCATCGCTAAACAGCCGATCTTGTGTAAAGACTTCATGGTGGATACCTACCAAGTTTATCTCGCTCGTCACTACTCAGCAGATGCGATCTTGTTGATGCTATCGGTGTTGAATGACGAAGAGTACCAAGCACTTGCTGAGGTTGCTCATTCACTGAACATGGGTGTGCTTACAGAAGTCAGCAATGAAGAAGAACTGCACCGCGCAGTCGCTCTAAACGCCAAGGTGATCGGCATTAACAACCGTAACCTGCGTGACCTGTCGACGGATTTGAATCGTACAAAAGAACTAGCCCCACTACTTCGTGAACTAGCACCTAATGCGATCGTAATTTCAGAGTCTGGCATCTACACACACCAGCAAGTACGTGACCTTTCAACATTTGCCGATGGCTTCCTAATTGGCAGCTCTCTTATGGCAGAAAAGAACCTCGAACTGGCCGTTCGTAAAGTAACGCTTGGCGAAAACAAGGTATGTGGTTTAACTCACTCCGATGATGCTGCAAAAGCATACCAAGCAGGCGCGGTATTCGGTGGGCTGATTTTCGTTGAAGCGTCTAAACGTCATGTGGATATTGAAGCGGCTCGTTTGACGATGAGCGGTGCACCTTTGAACTACGTCGGCGTGTTCCAAAATCATAGTGTTGCGGACGTAGCTCACACCGTTTTAGAGCTCGGTTTGTTTGCTGTACAACTGCACGGTGATGAGCCTCAAGCGTACGTTGATGAACTTAAGCAATCACTGCCTGAAAGCGTTGAGATTTGGAAAGCTTATGGTGTTTCTTGCGATGCTGAGAGCGCGTTACCGGAATTACTGGAAAGCAACGTGACTCGCCATCTGCTAGATACTAAAGTGGGTTCTCAAACAGGCGGTACTGGCCAAGCATTCGATTGGAACCTGATCAACAACCAAAGTGCGATCATGTTGGCCGGTGGTCTAAACCCAGAAAATGCTAACCAAGCGGCTAAGTTGGGCTGCTTAGGATTAGATCTAAACTCCGGTGTTGAATCGGCTCCAGGTAAAAAAGACGCAGACAAACTGCGCCGAGCTTTTGCGGCGATTCGTAATTACTAGTCTGGCTTCAAAAAGCAAAAACCAGAACTAGGGCTAGAAAGCGAAAACTAAAACATATTTGTGAGCTTTGCCTCTGCGAAGCTCAAACAAGACTAAATGACTTGGGGTGAAGACACTCCAATAGAATTGAAGGAATAACACAATGGCTAAACTCGATGCCTACTTCGGTGAATACGGTGGTCAATACGTACCGCAGATCCTAGTGCCAGCACTAGACCAACTTGAACAAGCATTTATCGATGCACAAGCTGATCCTGAATTTCGCAGTGAATTCATGACGCTACTTCAAGAGTACGCAGGTCGCCCAACAGCGCTAACGCTGACTCGCAACCTAACTAAAGGTACAAAGACCAAACTTTACCTAAAACGTGAAGACCTACTTCACGGTGGTGCTCACAAAACCAACCAAGTACTTGGTCAGGCTCTACTTGCTAAGCGTATGGGCAAAAATGAAATCATCGCTGAAACAGGTGCGGGCCAACATGGTGTGGCGACGGCTCTTGCTTGTGCTCTATTAGGCCTTAAGTGTCGAGTTTACATGGGTGCAAAAGACGTTGAGCGTCAAAGCCCGAACGTATTCCGTATGAAGCTAATGGGCGCAGAGGTTATCCCGGTTCATTCTGGTTCAGCAACTCTGAAAGATGCGTGTAACGAAGCTCTACGTGACTGGTCCGCGACTTATGAAGATGCGCACTACCTATTAGGTACTGCGGCAGGTCCTCACCCATTCCCAACTATCGTTCGTGACTTCCAACGTATGATTGGTGAAGAGACCAAGAACCAAATTCTTGCACGTGAAGGTCGCCTTCCTGATGCAGTTATCGCTTGTGTGGGTGGCGGCTCTAACGCTATCGGCATGTTTGCTGATTTCATCGAAGAAGAAAGCGTTCGCCTAATCGGTGTAGAGCCAGCAGGTAAAGGTATTGATACCGACCAACACGGCGCGCCACTAAAACACGGCAAGACGGGCATCTTCTTTGGTATGAAAGCACCACTAATGCAAGATGAGAATGGTCAAGTAGAAGAGTCTTACTCTGTGTCTGCAGGTCTAGACTTCCCTTCCGTTGGCCCACAGCACGCTCACCTAAATGCAATTGGCCGTGCGGAATACGACAACGTAACCGATGACGAAGCACTAGAAGCGTTCCAAGCCATTGCTCGCAACGAAGGTATTATCCCTGCGCTAGAATCATCTCACGCCGTTGCACACGCGTTGAAAATGGCTCAAGCGGAACCTGAAAAAGAGCAACTGCTGGTGGTTAACCTATCTGGCCGTGGTGATAAAGACATCTTCACTGTACATGACATTCTTGAAGCGAAAGGAGCACTATAATGGATCGCTATCAATCACTCTTCACTCGCTTAGCTGAAAAGAATCAGGGCGCATTTGTACCATTCGTAACGGTTGGCGATCCTAACGCTGAACAGTCTCTTAAGATCATGGAAACTTTGGTTGAAGCGGGTGCTGACGCCCTTGAACTTGGAATCCCATTCTCAGATCCACTGGCTGATGGTCCAACAATCCAAGGTGCGAACATTCGTGCGTTAGATTCTAAAGTAACGCCTGATGTGTGTTTTGATCTTATTGGTCAAATCCGCGCGAAATACCCAGAGCTACCAATCGGCCTACTGATGTACGCGAACTTGGTTTACGCGCGTGGTATTGAGAACTTCTACGAGCGTTGTGCCAATGCAGGTATTGACTCGGTACTGATTGCAGACGTACCAACCAATGAAAGTGGTGAGTTTGTTGCGGCAGCGAAGAAGTTTGGTGTTCACCCAATTTTCATTGCACCGCCAACAGCAAGCGACGAAACACTTAAGTCTGTTTCAGAACTAGGTGGTGGCTACACTTACCTACTTTCTCGTGCTGGCGTAACAGGCGCAGAAACTAAAGCAAACATGCCAGTAACCGCACTGCTTGACCGTTTGAACAAGTTTGATGCACCACCAGCACTGCTTGGTTTCGGTATCTCAGCTCCAGAGCAAGTTAAAGAAGCTATTCAAGCAGGCGCTGCCGGTGCTATCTCTGGCTCAGCCGTTGTGAAAATCATTGAAAACAACGTTGAACAACCAGAAGAAATGCTTAAAACACTGGCAGAGTTCGTTGCACCGATGAAAGCGGCAACACAGAAGTAATGGTTAGCATCTGCTAAACACGAC
>NZ_MCYD01000883.1:0-3163 GCF_002876325.1 Vibrio sp. 10N.261.52.A1 | reverse complement strand
AGCCGATAACGTAGTAGAGATACCCAGCAAACGTTGCCCGAAGGGTTCGGCTAAAAGCGTTTTACTCTTTGTTGAGGGAGATTTGCTTAGAACGACTAGGCTACTTCACCCTCGCCGCGATTAAAACGCTTTTATCTCGAACAAAATTTAACCTCGAAAGGTCAACACGCCCTATCAAGCAGATGTTGGATACTGAGCATCTGCTTACTCATTCTTTGTTTCTTTGAGTAAAGAAGCTAACTACGGTTTACTTGGTTCTGCTTAGGTAGATCCTGATTGAGGTGATATGGTCGGTTCTTTGGGGCTATTTAGTTTAATTTTGGTCGCTGTTCTTAGCAGCATTATCGCTGTGCATTCGATGTATCAAATGCTCACTAAACAAGCACAAAATGTGGCTTTAATTTGCAGTTTCTCCCTCTCTAGCGCTTTGTTTTCCATTGGCGCTATCGTTTTACTTGGCTATGCCTTTGTCAGTGACGACTTTTCCATCCTCTATGTTGCAGAACACTCTAATACTCAATTACCCACCTTCTTCAAAATGGCGGCTGTGTGGGCTGGACATGAGGGCTCATTGCTATTTTGGGTGTTAACCATTAGCTGTTGGTCGGGTGTGATTGCCCTACAAAAGCAATATTCTTCGGAGTATCAGAGCCGCGTATTGTGGGTGATGAATGTGTTACTCGCAATATTCGCGTGGTTCACCTTGTTTGCTTCGAATCCGTTTGAATTGAACTCCACCTTGCCACTTGAAGGGCGCGATCTTAACCCAATGCTGCAAGACATTGGTTTGATATTCCATCCACCTCTATTGTATTTGGGTTATGTGGGTTTCTCTGTTGTATTGGCATTTGCTGTGGCCGCTTTGCTTGTGGATCCGATTGAGTTCGATTGGGTCGCTCATTGTCGCAGTTGGTGCTTAGTCGCTTGGATCTTTTTAACCGTAGGGATCATTCTTGGTTCTTGGTGGGCATACTACGAGCTAGGGTGGGGTGGTTGGTGGTTCTGGGATCCGGTAGAAAATGCCAGCCTATTACCTTGGCTAACATCAACCGCTTTACTGCACAGTTTGGGCGTTGCTAAAGGTAAGCAGCAGTTGCTGAAGTGGTCACTTAGCCTTGCTTTCATTACGTTTTGTTTAAGTATCCTCGGTACTTTTATCGTTCGATCTGGCGTTCTCACTTCCGTTCATGCTTTTGCTGTTGACCCAACCAAAGGTATCGCGCTGTTGCTGATATTGGTTTTGGTGTTAGTGAGTTCGTTTTCTCTTCTTATAGTTCGTGGTGAATCATTCGAGTCGAATCCAATCACCAGTTTTGCTAGCAAAAGTTTTTTGAGCTTAGTCGCGGTACTTATATTTGTACTGGCTACGGCGGTGGTGGTGTTTGGTACCTTCTATCCAATGGTCTTTGAATTGCTTGGCCTTGGAAACATCTCAGTGGGCGCACCTTACTTTAATCTTCTTATTGCGCCATTGGCTCTGCTTGCGATGGGAGTGATAGGGTTAGCACCATTGCTCAGTATTAAACCTCAAGCATCGAAAGGTGTGGTTGGGTGCATTGCTTTGTTGTCCTCCGGATTTGGCTTGCTAACTTACATTTTGCAAGTAGGTACGATCCAAGTGATGGTACTACTGACATGGTCACTCGCCTTTTGGGTAGTCCTTACTCATGTTTACGGATTAGTGGTAACACGCGATTCTAAGTTTCAACGTAAAGTGTGGGTAATGACATTAGCGCATGTTGGCGTCGCTGTGTTAGCAGTAGGGGCTGCAATGAACAGTTACCACTCTTTTGAACGCAGTTATAAATTGAGTCCTGGGGAGCAGGTAGAGTTCATGGATTGGACGCTTTCGCACCAGGACACGGAGCTCTATGTCGCTTCAAACTTTACGGCTGAAAGAGCGATGCTTACGTTGCGCACCGGTGAGCGAGCGTTTTCTATCAATCCTGAGAGAAGACACTATCAAGTCAGAGTGATGAACATGAGTGAGCCTGCCATGAAGTGGTTCTGGCATGGCGATGTCTACATCACTATGGGAGAGAAAGTCGATTCAACAGCGTATGCATTTCGTGTTCAGTACAAGGCGTATGCACGCTGGATTTGGTTCGGTGGGCTGATTTCTATCTTAGGCGGATTGCTTTCACTGACTCATCGTAAAAAGAAAACCGTTAAGGCGTCACAGTATGCATACCAACGTTCGTAACAAACTTATCGTGCTCATTACGCTGGCACTGATCGTGGTGTTGGCATTTTTGTTTGCATTAGAGAATAAACAGCAAACCACCACAGTATCGACATCACAAAGAGTGTTCCCTGAATTTACATCGACGGCGTTAGTAGATAGTCAAAGTATCAAAGCGAAACAGCAGCTAACGCGAGCGGACATCACACAGCACGCTTATCAACTGGTCAACGTATGGGCATCATGGTGCGGGATCTGTAAAACGGAGCATGCGTATTTATTGGAGCTTCAAGACCAAGATATTCCAATTATTGGGCTTAACTACAGAGATAACCAGGCCGCTGCTATTAATGTGCTATCGAGTGATGGAAACCCTTATTCAAAAGTGATTAGCGATCCTCAAGGCAAGCTAGCGCTCGAACTTGGTGTAATAGGGACTCCAGAGACATACTTGGTTGATGCTAAAGGAAATGTTGTGAAGAAGTTAATGGGCGTAATTAACGAATCCGTGTGGCAAGATGAGCTTGCTTTTTATTTTGATGGTGTGGATGGATAATGAGATCTTTAGCCCAAATAATATTATTCGTCTCTATGATTATCACGATAAGTCTACCCGCATCCGCAGAAGATTTGTTTGTTCCCAGTGATAAGAGCACCAGCATACAAGTGGAACTTTTTGAGTTTGAAAGCCCCGACCAACAACAGCGCGCCATTGCTTTAGCAAAGACACTGCGCTGTCCGCAATGCCAAAACCAGAACCTGATTGAATCAAACTCTCCGATTGCAAAGGACTTGCGCCTTGTTGTATTTAATATGGTGAAAGCAGGGAAGAGTAATCATGAAATTACTCAATATATGACAGAAAGGTTTGGTGAGTTTGTACTTTATAAACCAGCGATGAGCGTTTCAAACTTATTACTTTGGCTGCTACCAAGCCTATTATTTTTGCTATTTATATATTTATCAGTAAAAAGTGTTAGA
>NZ_MCYD01000882.1:0-8741 GCF_002876325.1 Vibrio sp. 10N.261.52.A1 | reverse complement strand
TTCCTTATTTGACTAAAAACACCTAAAAGCTTAGGAGCTGAATCTATTGAAATTACTTTCTTTAAACTTGTAAGTAAAACCAATCACTCAAACAAAAATCACATGGAAATCACACCTAACATCAAATGCTGAAATAGTTAATAATCATAAGGCCCGGTTAATTTATTGAAAAAGGTAATCAACCGCGACAAGGTTATAGAACAAAAACACCGCCATACTGACACCAATGGTTAGCAGCACGTTGCCGGTTTTCCATATCAGCAAACCTGTCACAAGCGCCCCGATTAAATACGGGTTTTCAAAACTTGGCCAAAATGTCTGCTCTGGAGCAAACACAATCGGCCCCCAGATCGCAGTCAGTACCGCAGGGCTTGAATAGCGTAATAAACGTCGCGCGGTTTGATTGAGTCGAAGCGGAATCGCTGGCTCAAGAAATAAGTATCGGCTAAAAAATACAATCGCTGTCATCAGTAATATTGTTAACCAGATCATCTCTATTTCCCTTCCATGATTGGCTTTTTGCCGTTATTGCGCTCTTGAAATGACTCACTGAAAAAGCCGGCTAAGATGCCAGCAATTGCTGCAATCATGAGCCCACCTTCAACATTATTCACCGACATAGCAACCGAAGTCACCAATGAAACCAACACGCACATCACAACAGGCAATGTTCTGATTAACGGGAATACCAACGCAATGAAAGTCGCGGCGACCGCAAAGTCGAGGCCAATTTCATTGAGGGATGGGATTTGGCTTCCAGCGACAATGCCAACGAAGCTCGCTATGTTCCAAACCAGATAAAAGCCGCCGCCAACACCCGCGGCATACCAACGATTAAACTCTTGCTGAGACTGCCCACTACAAATCGCAAACAGCTCATCTGTTAACCAAAAGCCAAGCAATAAGCGCCAACGAGCAGGAAGGTGGCTTATCTTGTCGCGCATCGACACACTGTATAAAAAGTGTCTTGAGGTGATGAACAGCGTGGTCAGCAACATAGTGCCAAGGCCAATACCTGCTTTGAACATGCCTGCCGCGACCAGTTGTGCGGAGCCAGCAAACAAAATCGCCGACATTGCTTGTGCTTGCAGTTGATTCAATCCAGCATCAATCGCATATGAGCCAGCTAAGATTCCCCACGGTATCACGGCGATACTCAGAGGCATACCCGCTAAAACGCCCTTCCACAGCTGTGTTCGCCTATCCATCTTTTGATTATCCATATTGTTCTTTTCTCTCTTTACATTGGCTATTCAATGTAAAAACACCTGAGTTGATTCGATTGTACAAACTTGCTCGATTAAGAGACCGTATTTTTCACCAACGCTCAAAGCATCTTAATGTATTGCCCCGGCGTGTAGCCATTGGCCTTTTTAAAGTGTCGATGAAAATGGCTCTGGTCGTGAAAACCACACTCTTGGGCAGTATCTGAAATGGTATGCCCTTGCTTCAGCAGCTTGCGAGAAAGCCTCAAACGAGACTGGATCTGATAAGCATGAGGAGGAAGGCCAAACTCTTTCTGAAATGAACGAACTAAATGAAAGGGACCTAAGGCTGCCAATTTCGATAACTCTTCCAAAGAGACATCGGCCTGCGGAAAATCATCTAAAAACTCTTTCACCAGAACAAGTTGGCGCTGAGTTTTACTATCCAACTGAGGTTTAAGGCTCGACTTGCCATGTCGACTAATCAGCTTAACCAACATCCCGTACATCAAGGTTTCGCGGAGCAGTCGATTATCCGATTCATCAATCGCATTAAACACCAGCCTCAATTGATTGGCGAGTTCAGGGTCTTCAACGACTGCCCTAGGGAAATAAGGGGCGCCATAATTAGGAAGGTTAAGTTCTTGAGTAATTTTGGCCAGTTGCTCTGGGAGCGGATACATCGCACGATAAGCCCAACCGCCTTCCGTTGCCGAATGACCGCTATGTACCTCATCGGCATTGACTAGAATAATAGCGTCTTGGGGAGCGATATGATGACCACCTGTGCGATAGAAACGTTGAGCGCCCTGCTCTATAACCCCAAGCGTGTAACCCTCATGACTATGACGTGAGAAGTTCTGCTTTTCGTACTCAGCATTAAGGATTTCAATGCCTCCGAGCTCCTCAGCGACTTTATATTCGGCCTTTTCTTTAGAACGTTTCTTGTTCTCCATAACAATTCCCAAGCCTGTTAATTATCGAGCGACTTATCAGTCTACTCTATAGGCTCTTTTAGCTTTTGTACAAAATTGCGCTTTTGGCGGTTAATACATTTTTTGACCTAGGAATTAAACGGATCAATAACGTGCTCTAATTGCGAGCAAGATCTTGCTCTTTAAGCAGTTAGCGAAGAATTGACAAATCAACGACTTAATCATGCTCATAATCCCCGCCAATTATTAGTAACTGTTCAGAGATATGATGAAGAAAGCCTTAGCATTGATCTTTTTCTTGAGCCTTACGGGTTGCACGCATAATCAGTCCAAAGCACTAAGCATGAACTCATCGTCGGTTAATACATACCCACAATCGATGTCGAACCTACAACTGTGCGACACCTTGTATTACGGAAGGCCGAGTAATCAAACACTGGCCGCTATTGGCAGCGAATTTAACCGCAGAGGTCTATCAAAGCGTTGGTGTGATACCGAAGCCAATAAGCTTTATTTAACCAAGACAATTGATTGGGTTGCTGAACAAGTAGAAGGCAAAGAAGAGTCTGAAGAAGCATCAGCAGTGGTGCTGCCTGCGAATTAAGAGATTGAAGTGTGTTGGACAAGACATTTGGAAAGCTTCAGATATGGGAAGATCCATAGTCGCGGTTGAAAAATGTAACTTTCTAGACAGCGCAGTCATGATACACGTAGCAGACAGACATAGTGATGTTTACTTTAACAGCATCGAGTTTCCTCTCATAATCCGATGATGCATGAGTGTTTCCTTCTGAGAAGAAGTGAGTCGAATTCAGGTTCCGTCTGTGACAGGTCTTTCCTATAGTTGACCATATAATCGTAGATTAATACTAGAACTCTCATCCGCATTGAATGAGAGTTCTATCGTATAAAGTTTGTGGTTAATTTCTAAAACAAGAATTTATAACCCAACGAAATCATCAGTAGGCTGAGTGATACTGAAATGGTTCGTTGAATTAGTTTCTCGCCATACTTCATAGCTGATGAGCTACCAACATGATTCCCTAATAAATTCATTGCTACTAAAGGAATTGCCAGCATATACAATACGTTACCTGCAATCATGAAGGCAATTAAAGCCCCGATGTTAGAGGAAAAGTTAAACAACTTTGAAGTCGCTGATGCTGAAACTAAATCAAACCTAAGTAAGTAGTGCAAAGCCAGAATTAGAAAGCTACCGGTACCAGGGCCAAAAAATCCATCATAGAAACCAATTACAAATACAGCAGTGGGTACGCCAAATAAAATAATTGTTTTATTAATTGGAGATGAGTTGTCTTCACTGCGATTCTTCTTCGGAATAAACGATAAAATTATTCCGAAAGGGAGCATAAAGAGAATGATTTTACCTATAGTATCGGGATCAAAGTAGAGAATAGCTTGTGCACCCGCGTACGCACCGATCAGGCCCGCCGGGATACCTGTTGCCACGGCAGTCCAAATTACTTTTTTATTTCGTATAAAATTACGTATTGCCGCAATTGTACCTAATGTACTGACAATTTTTTCTTGTCCAAGAGCTAATTGAGGAGGCAATCCAGCAAGGATAAAGGATGGAACCAATATTAATCCTCCCCCCCCTGCAACTGAGTCAATGAAACCGGCCGCAAAGGCCGATACCATTAATGCTATTAGTATAAAAAGTGTAATATCGTTACCGAAGAGTTCCATATTGAAAAATTCCTGTCGAAGTTATCGATCGTAGATTTTGAAAAGCACAGAAGTATCCATGCGACCAAAACCTTGTTGCTGTAGTGACTGATATTCGCTGTCTACTTTTTCTGTTAACGGAAGCTCAACACCCATCTTATTTGCTTCATTTAGGCAAATGCTTAGATCTTTGTGCATCCAGTCAATTGCAAAACCAAAATCGAACTTATCTTGCGACATAGTTACTGCTCTGTTCTCCATTTGCCATGAACCCGCAGCACCATGCTTTAATACATCAACTAACTGGTTTGTATTTAGACCTGCTTTTTTTGCCATAAGGAGGCCTTCGCTTAGCCCTTTCAATACGCCCGCAATACAGATTTGATTGACCATCTTACTGCGCTGTCCCTGGCCATTTTTGCCCATTAAAGTCGATTGCTTACCATAACTTTTCATCACGGGCTCTACGCGATCAAAAACCGTTTGTTCACCACCACACATGATCGTAAGAGCTGCATTTTCAGCTCCAGACTGACCTCCTGATACTGGAGCATCAATGAATGAAATGTTCTTTTCCTTACAAACTCTGGATAATTCTTCTGCAAGCTCTGCAGATGTTGTCGTGTGGTCAACCAAAACAGAGCCTGGAAGCATGCTTGCGAGAACTCCGTCCTCGCCATATACAACACTCCTTACATCGTCATCGTTCCCCACGCATAAAAACACAATGTCACAATTTGTCGCAGCTAACCGAGGGTTTGCCTGGTATTCACCAGGAAATTCTTGAGCCCATAGTTTTGCTTTATGTTCTGTACGATTAAACACTTTGGTCTTGTACCCTGCTTTCGCAAGATGACCCGCCATTGGAAAACCCATGACACCTAAACCAATAAAAGCGACGTTGTTTGATTCCATTTTATTTTCCTTAATCTTTTCCAATATGTTCAAATTCTGGGAAGGCTGGAACGATACGTTCTAACGTACTCATCCCAAACATGCGAGCTAACCATCGGTCTGCGCCATCTGATCTAGATTTAAACCCTTCACGACTGTGAAGAAGCCGTTGATTTTTAATTAGCAATAAATCACCTGGCTGATATACCACGTATTGTTTTAACGACTCGTTTTGTAGCTGAGCTTCTAGCATAACTAATGCTGCTGCGGCACTCTCAGTAAGAGGAGTGGTGTTTTCCTTATCACGGGTCCACATGCTAGTGATAGGTCTGGATTATTAACATGATGACCAAAGGTAAAAGTGGGACCATGAGATGAATTATCATTAAAAGCATTGAGTGCAAGTACCACATGACTAAATAAGAATCCTTAATTTTCATTTTCGTATGACACAGGTTCAATTTGCGCACATTGACATATGCCAATATAAATAGCGCTAGCTAAAGGGATTTTTGATGGTATGACATAACCGTTGTAGGGTGTCGCGCACAAACTGCTATCAATAGGTAAACCGCGGATAATCAAAGCGCACAGGTCGTCATCTGACTAAGACTCCCGAATAGCATTCACTATTTCACCACTAAGGCTGTGTTTAACTACGCTCCCAAGCCACTCTTTGACATTAAGCCATTCACTGTCCTTTGCAAAACGCAAGTTACTGAATGCACTTTTTGTTTATTTTCAGATTCATATGACACATGTACTTCTTGGACACTTTGCTTTTTAAGTGTTTCTACCATTTCGTTTAGCATTACTTAAGCCTGATTCTATATTGTTATAAACAGCACTGAGTAATATCAACTACAACCCTTTTAGTTTAATCACCCTCATTGACATATGTCAATTATAATTATGCATTCAAAAGAATTAAAACCTAAAGGACATTTGGTATAATGTTTTGAAAATTAGGATTGTTCCAGGAGACTCCTTGTGAGTAATAGTAAGTTCATTCATATAGCAGAAGTTATAAAGCAGAAAATTGAAACAGGTGAGTTCCCGCAAGGTTCAAAGCTACCCACCCATCGTTTACTTGCTGAGGAGCTTGGAACGACGCCTGCCACTGTTGCGAAGGCTTATAAGTTACTTAGTGACAGGGGGTGTTTAGAGTCATTTATTGGTCGTGGTACGTTTGTGAAAACGAAATCGGAACTGGATAAAGCCATCCAAGCTCCCGATGAAGAAACAAACTTTAACTTCTCTATACTTCAACCTTGCCTGGAGAGAAATGTACCTGCATTAAAGAATGCCTACCGACAATCTGCGGAGTTACTGACCCCTTCTGTAATTGGATACGTTGAGCATTCTGGGTATGAGGCCCATAGGTCGGCAGGTGTAAAATGGGCGACAAAGTACGGCTTAGAGGGGGCAACCAGCGATAATATATTACTGACGAATGGGGCGCAGCACGCTTTGTCTTTACTCGTCGATACTTTGACTAAGCCAGGTGACACTATTCTAGTCGAACGACTCACCTACCCGGGTATTTTGGCGATTGTAAATATATCTGACCGTCATATAGTTGGTGTAGATCTTGATGAGTATGGTTTATGTCCAGAAGCTTTGGCGAGTGCAATTGATGCACATCAAGCCGCAATGGTGATAGCAATCCCAAGTCATCAGAACCCAACAGGGATCTCAATGCCAGAATCTCGAAAAAAGGAAATAGCGCGAGTTATCAATGATAAGAAAGTCTGGCTAGTTGAAGATGATATTTATTGCTTTTTAGATGATGAACCAGTGCCGCCCATAGCGAACTTTGCTCCCGATTATACGTTCCATATTTCTGCGTTATCTAAGGCAATTAGCCCTGCGATGCGCTGTGGTTACTTAAAAGTCCCAGAAAGCCAGATAACAGCTCTCAATACAAATATTCGAACTAATATTTGGATTGCGTCCCCAATTAATTTTATTGCAGCGACATTATTAATTGAATCCGGTGATGCTTTTCGGTTAGCGGATCAACAACGGGAAATTGCGAATGAAAGACAGAAAATGGTTAGGGAAATTTTTACTTCCACAGAGTTCAAGGCTTCTGGATACCATATTTGGCTGCCATTACCTGCCCATTGGCAGCCAGATCGATTTGCTATGGAAGCAAAAAATCGAGGTGTAATAGTTACGAGTGGTAGTTACTTCTGCGCAAATAGTGAAAGTACACCACATGTTCGATTGTCTTTAATGTCAATCGGGAATCAGGCTCGATTGAGAGATGGCTTGAATAAGCTCCAACGATTATTGGATTCTGACATTAATAGTTTTTTTCGATGCTAAAGGCTCTAACGAATGACTTTGAAGGAACTCATTATACTCACGCTTCAACCGAAAGCCCGCACAGCCTAACGTCTAAGATATAAACTTCAGAAATTGCCGAAAGTTTCCTTATAACTCCGGCGGATTCTGAACAATTCGATTTCAACCAGGTCGCACCCCAAATGAGCATGTTCTGATCCTCTTTCATCGGGTCAGATTTGGTAGGGAAAGTACACATCCTTAAAATGTATAGAGTATTAGCCTGAGCAATTTTAGGGTAAATCTTGCTAGTGCTTGCGCTGCATTAGCCAGAACTTTGGGGGGCAGTGGTACATTGACTACTCATGATTTATCCTATTCGGCGTAACCTTAACAACCGTGGCAGAGTGTAGATTGGATAAAAATAAAGAAAGTCCCCTACCAGAGAATCACATAACTCCTCAACTTTTCGTGCAACACGCTTGGGATATGGACTTTAGGATTTCTGCCGCTGACTCGGCGGTAATTCACTCTGATTTCATCAAACAGACCTCTATACTCGCCGATAAAGAAGGCATTGATGTTCACTATTTAGACTTTTCAGAATACGACACGGCAGCGGCAGCACTATCCGCAAAAGAGAATTCAGATTTTCTTGAGGCGCTTAAGGATGGAAGCAAGAAATCTTTGCTGTGGTTTGTTAATTGCGACTCGCTCGCCCCCTTGAATGTTGCTGTTACATACTCGCTTCGTACTGCTTTAACGACAAGGCAAACAAACAACACACAGTCAGTATTCATCGCAACTAAAGCGTCACTATTAATGATGTTTGCAAATCGTGAAGCCCCTTTTTATCAAAGCCATTTTAGATTGACAGGCTATAGTGGCTAAGCGAGTAGCTCATTCTGCTTGAACGTATATAGCAAAACTGATGAGCAAATAAGTCTGATGAAAAGGGATAGATAAAGCGACAAAAAAGGGAGCATTCGACAAAAGACCACCAAGCCTAACCCTTGTTGGACAAGACACTTGGAAAGCTTCAGATAGCAAAAAGCCGCTCCTTAAGAGCGGCTTTTTTAAAGTGATGCTTGTAACATAAGTCTTCATAACTATAACCAACTATCAACGAGTTAAAATACTATTTGCAAAATAAGTTCGCATAACATTGCATCAAAAGTCTGCAAATTTAAACAACGACTAAAATTCAACGTAGTAAAATTACCACCGACTTAGATGATTTATGGAAAGTGAGTTTGGCTCGATACTCTGCATGCGGTACACGCAGAGTATCGTATTTCGTCATCGTAGATGGTTGCCTTTAGAGCCGGCTCTGTCCGCTGACAATAAAGTTGGGAGACAATGAAGACGCAACACTGTCAATAACAGCGTTATTTGTCAAACTTTCTTGAGCATCAAACGCACTCATCGCTTGGACGAGTATATCCGTATCTATGACCGAATCCACATAATCAGGCAGGCCAAACGGCGACACCTTATTTCCGTCGAAAAACACAACCTCCTCTATACGGGAGTTACTATCCGTGTTCGCGTTTTCTATCGTAATCGAATCTCCCGAATCCGGACCACCAATCAACAACACCATATGATTACCATCACGGCGTAGGCTCAACTCGTCCTGTGATATGCCCTCTCCAAGCACGATCTGGTCGGTACTCGCATTGTAGAAATCACGGTCTCGAATGGTGTCATGACCATCCCCTCGGTTAAA